>NZ_DJTK01000053.1:0-5620 GCF_002438225.1 Pseudomonas sp. UBA6310
GGCTTGGTCAGCTCGACGCTGAGCTTCCCCGGGCGCGGCAGTGCGTGGTATTCGAGAGCGGCAGTTTTAAGGTCTGACATGTCGGATTTCCGCTTTTTTTGCTAGTGAAAACAGGCTGGCGGCCGAGGATACGCGTGAAGATAGTGCCGAACAAGACTGCCCGGTCAGCCTTCCGGAGCTCTCTAGCAAGGGCTTTTCACGCCACGCGGACGCCAGTGATTCGCGCTCAGGGCAGCGCCTGGAGCATCGCCGGATGGCTCACTGCCAGCAGCCAGCGCGCCTGCCCGGACCTGAGTGCAGCACGCCGCGCACGATCCACCACCCAGCCACGCACCTCGACCTGCCGACCGACCAATGCCTCTAGCGCCGTGGGGTCGAACTGGGCGTTCCACTTCGGCTCGATGCGCAGGACCAGCGGGCCTTCGAGCTCGATCCAGAGCCCGCCGCGGTTGTGCTCGACACCCTTCACGCGGGCCCTGACCAGCGCGAAGCCGGCGGCCCGCAGCTGTGCCGGCGCCTGGACCGGCGCCTTGCGCCATAGCCCCAGGCCGGACGCGCGCGCCGTACGCTCCGCGGCCTGCTGGCAGACCAGCAGCCCGTCATTGGGCGCGATGGCGACCTGATATCCCAGCCCCTCGGCGAGCAGGCGCTCCTCGAGATTCAGCCCGCGACTGTCGAACACGTTCGCCAGGGTGCGCCCGTAGCGATCCTTCGCCTCGCGCCCGGGCTGCACGATCACGCGACCGTCGCTGGCGGCCACCAGCGCCTCCAGGCGCCGGCGCGCCGCCTCCGCGAAGGCTTCGGCGGGTCGTCCGTCGCGGCCCAGTTCGGGCGCGTTCAGACCGATCAGGCGCACGCTGCGCCCATCGGCGAGGCGCAGCGTGTCGCCATCGACGACGCGACGGACTTCGACGGGGTGCAGCGACTGGGGAGGTGCGGGACAGGCCGCGAGCGACGGCAGAACAGCCGAGGCAGAAACGAAAAAGGCGCCCACCAGGGACGCCTTTTTCAACAGCTCCGGAAAACCCATGGGCCTTCCTTGGCAGTTCGCGCTTACTTGGCGCCGAACACGCCGAAACGCTGCTTGAAGCGGTCGATACGGCCGCCGGTGTCGAGCACCTTTTGCTTACCGGTGTAGAACGGGTGGCACTCGGAGCAAACGTCCAGGCTCAGGTTCTTGCCCAGCGTGGAGCGGGTCTTGATGACGTTGCCGCAGCTGCAGGTGGCGTCGATCTCGACATAATTCGGATGGATATCGGCTTTCATGGTGTATTCCTCTGTGTCTGGCGTGCCGCCACCCGACCCTATGTCGAGTACCGCACGGAAACGAGCCGCGGAATATACGCCCGACGTCGAAGGCCTGCAAGCGGCGAACCTCGCCGTCCGTCAGCGGAAAACATGTGCGAGCACGCGCGGGATCGGCGACTGGAGGTCGCGGACTGCTAAGATCGACGCCGCCCAAATCCAAGGACCCGCGCGTGCCCGAACTCATCCTCCGCCTCGCCCTGCCCTCGCCGCTGCGCCGCCTGTTCGACTACCGCGCACCACTGGGCGCGACGGCCGCGAGCCTGCAGCCGGGCATGCGCGTGCGCGTGCCGTTCGGTCGGCGCGAGGTGGTCGGCATCCTCGTCGAGGTCAGCGAAACCAGCGAGGTCCCGGCGGACAAGCTGCGCCCGGCGCTGCAGCTGCTCGACGAGCAGACGCCGATGCCGCCGGCGCTGTTCAGGCTCTGCCTGTGGACCGCGCAGTACTACCAGCACAGCTTGGGCGACACGCTGAGCTGGGCGTTGCCGGTGCTGCTGCGCCAGGGCGAGCCGGCGGAAGCGCGGCAGGAGCGCTTCTGGCATGTGGCCGAAGGCGCCCGGCTCGACGACCCGCGCCTCACCCGCGCGCCACGGCAGCGCGAGGCATTGCGCACCCTGGCGCAGCACGCCCACGGCGTCGCGCATTCCCTGTTGAGCAAGCTCCAGTTGAACCGCGACAGCCTGGAGCTGCTGCTGGAGAAGCGCCTGGTCAGCGTCGAAGTGCGCCGCAGCGCACCGATGAAACGCGCCGGCGGCTGGCTGGCGCAGCCGGAACTGCCGCTCAATCCCGAGCAACGCGCCGCCTGCGAGGCGATAAGCTCGAGCTTCGGCGGCTTCCAGGCCTTCCTGCTGGCCGGTGTCACCGGCAGCGGCAAGACCGAGGTCTACCTGCAACTGATCCGCCAGGCGCTGGAAGCCGGCAAGCAGGTGCTGGTGCTGATCCCGGAGATCAACCTCGGCCCGCAGACGCTGGCGCGCTTCGAGCAGCGCTTCAACGCGCGGATCGCCCTGCTGCACTCCAGCGTTAACGACCGCGAACGCCTGGACGCCTGGCTCGCCGCCCGCGACGGCGAGGCCGACATCGTCATCGGCACGCGCTCGGCGCTGTTCACCCCGCTGAAGCATCCGGGGCTGATCATCGTCGACGAGGAACACGACGCCTCCTATAAACAGCAGGAAGGCCTGCGCTACCACGCGCGCGACCTGGCGCTGGTACGCGCGCGCCAGGACAACGTGCCGATCGTCCTCGGCTCGGCCACGCCGTCGCTGGAAAGCCTGCACAACGCCCACGCCGGGCGCTACGGCCTGCTGCGCCTGACCCAGCGCGCCGGCGGTGCAAAGCCGCCGCGCTTCCTGCGCCTGGACATCAAGAGCCGGCCGCTGGACGCGGGCATCTCCGCGCCGCTGCAGCAGGCCATCACGCAGACGCTGGAGGCCGGCCAGCAGGTGCTGGTGTTCCTCAACCGCCGCGGCTTCGCGCCGACCCTGCTCTGCCACGACTGCGGCTGGATCAGCGCCTGCCCGCGCTGCGACGCGCGAATGACCGTGCACCAGCGCTCCAACGAACTGCGCTGCCACCACTGCGGCCATGTCGAGCGGCGTCCGGCGAACTGCCCGAAATGCGGCCTGGTCGACCTGCGCCCGCTGGGCACCGGCACCGAGCGCGCCGAGGAGCGCCTGGAAATCCTCTTCCCGCAGTACCCGGTGCTGCGTATCGACCGCGACAGCACCTCGCGCAAGGGCGCGATGGACACGCTGTTCAGCACCATCCAGCGCGGCGAACCGTGCCTGCTGGTCGGCACGCAGATGCTCGCCAAGGGCCACCACTTCCCGCGCGTCACCCTGGTGGCGATCCTCGACGCCGACGGCGGGCTGTTCTCCGCCGACTTCCGCGCCAGCGAGCGCATGGCGCAGTTGATCGTCCAGGTCGCCGGGCGTGCCGGCCGCGCCGAGGAGCCGGGAACGGTGATCATCCAGACCCATCTGGCCGACCATCCGCTGCTGGTGCAGCTCACCGAGCAAGGCTATTTCGCCTTCGCCGAGCAGGCCCTGAGCGAACGCCGCGCCGCCGGCCTGCCGCCGTTCGCCCACCTCGCGCTGCTGCGCGGCGAGGCGCACAAACCCGGCCAGGCCGAGGACTTTCTCGACCAGGCCTGCAGCGAGGCCGAGCACCTGCTCGAGGAATTGCAGCTGAGCGGCATCGAACTGCTCGGCCCGGTGCCGGCACCGATGGAGCGCCGCGCCGGTCGCTACCGCGCGCAACTGCTGCTGCAGGCCAATGCGCGCGCGCCGCTGCACCGGCTGATGAGCGTCTGGCTGCCGCGCCTGGAGCAAATGCCCAGCGGCCGCGCGGTGCGCTGGTCGCTGGACGTGGACCCGATCGATCTGTTCTGACGAAAGGCATATCGCCCGCGCAGCCGAGGCTCGGTGCGCATGGCGCACCCTACGTCCTCGCGCCCGGCTCCTGACTGCCTCTATAATCCGCGGTTTTCGACCCGCCAAGGCCGACCGAGCAGACTATGAAAGACACGATTCGCCAGCTGATCCAGCAAGCCCTGACACGCCTCGTCGCCGACGGCGTGCTGCCCGAGGGTCTTACGCCGACGATCCAGGTGGAGAACAGCAAGGACAAGACCCACGGCGATTTCGCCAGCAACATCGCCATGATGCTGGCCAAGCCGGCGGCGATGAAGCCGCGCGACCTTGCGGAAAAACTGATCGCCGCGCTGCCCGCCGACGAGCAGTTGGCCAAGGTGGAAATCGCCGGGCCGGGCTTCCTCAACTTCTTCCAGAACAGCGACGCCCTGGCTGAGCGCCTGGAAGCGGCGCTGGCCGACGCGCACCTCGGCGTGCGCAAGAGCGGCGCGGCGCAGCGCGTGGTGGTCGACCTGTCGGCGCCTAACCTCGCCAAGGAAATGCACGTCGGTCACCTGCGTTCGACCATCATCGGCGACGGCGTGGCGCGGGTACTGGAATTTCTCGGCGACGAAGTGATCCGGCAGAACCACGTCGGCGACTGGGGCACCCAGTTCGGCATGCTGCTGGCGTTCATGCAGGAGCAGCCGGTGGGCAGCGACGCCGAGCTCTCCGACCTCGAAGGGTTCTACCGCGCGGCGAAGAAACGCTTCGACGAATCCGCCGAATTCGCCGACCGCGCCCGCGGGCTGGTGGTCCAGCTGCAGGCCGGCGACGCCGAATGCCTGCGCCTGTGGCACCGCTTCAACGACATCTCCCTGAGCCACTGCCAGAAGGTCTACGACCGCCTCGGCGTGAAGCTGAGCATGGCCGACGTCAAGGGCGAGAGCGCCTACAACGACGACCTCGCCCAGGTAGTCGCCGACCTCGACGCCAAGGGCCTGCTCACCGAAAGCGAAGGCGCGCGCTGCGTGTTCCTCGACGAGTTCAAGAACTCCGAGGGCAACCCGCTGCCGCTGATCGTGCAGAAGGCCGGTGGCGGCTACCTCTACGCCACCACCGACCTCGCCGCCACGCGCTACCGCGCCGGCGTACTGAAGGCCGACCGCGCGTTGTACTTCGTCGACCAGCGCCAGGCGCTGCACTTCCAGATGGTCTTCGCCGTGGCCCGCCGCGCCGGGTTCGTGCCGCCGAGCATGCAGCTCGAGCACATGGGCTTCGGCACCATGAACGGCGCCGACGGCCGTCCGTTCAAGACCCGCGACGGCGGCACGGTGAAGCTGGTCGACCTGCTCGACGAGGCCGAAGAACGCGCCTACGCGCTGGTCAAGGGCAAGAACCCCGAGCTGGACGACGCCGAACTGCGCCAGATCGCCCACGCGGTGGGCATCGGCGCGGTGAAATACGCCGACCTCTCCAAGCACCGCAGCAGCGACTACAGCTTCAACTTCGAGCAGATGCTCAGCTTCGAGGGCAACACCGCGCCCTACCTGCTCTACGCCTACACCCGCGTGGCCAGCGTGTTCCGCAAGCTGGGCAAGGGCTATCACCAGTTGGATGGGCGCATCGTCCTGCAGGCCGAGCAGGAACTGGCGCTGGCCGGCAAGCTGGCGCAGTTCGGCGAAGTGCTCGGCAACGTCGCCGAGAAAGGCGTGCCGCACGTGCTGTGCAGCTACCTGTACGACCTTGCCGGGCTGTTCTCCAGCTTCTACGAGCATTGCCCGATCCTCGCCGCCGAGGACGAGCAAACCCGCCAGAGCCGTCTGCGCCTTGCCGCGCTGACCGGGCGCACCCTCAAGCAGGGCCTCGAACTGCTGGGCCTGCAGACCCTGGAGCGCATGTAAGTGGCGGCAAAGAAGAAGGCTCCCCCCAAGCGCGGCGCCAGCCGCTACCAGGCCCCC
>NZ_DJTK01000053.1:5970-88867 GCF_002438225.1 Pseudomonas sp. UBA6310
GCCTTCGTGGTGCTGCTGATGAAGCTCGAGCCCGGCGACGACAAGATCAAGCGGGTCAAACCCGAGGTCACGCAGAAAGCCGCGCAGAAGGCCGCCGCCGAAGTCGCCGGCCCGGTGAAGCCGAAGTACGACTTCTACACGCTGCTGCCCGAGTCCGAAGTGATAGTGCCGCCCGACTCGATGCCGGCCACGCCGCCCGCCACCCCGGTGACGCCCGAGCAGGCGGCGAAGATCGATACCGCGCGCGCAGAGGCAGCACTCAATGGCCGGGTGCCTCCGCCCCCCCCGCCGGTCGCCGTGCCCGCGCCGAACACGCCGGCGAACGCGACGACGGTGGCCAAGGCACCGCTGACCACGCAGTACTTCCTGCAGGCCGGCTCGTTCCGCAAGCAGGCCGATGCCGACCGGGTGCGCGCGCAGATCATCCTGCTCGGCCAGGCGGTGCAGGTGGAATCCGGCACCGTTCGCGAGGAAGTCTGGTACCGCGTGCTGGTCGGCCCGTTCGCCAGCAAGGAACAACTGGCCGGCGCGCAGAAGCAGCTCTCCGCCAGCGGCTTCGGCAACCTGCTGCTGCAACAGCGCCAGGTGCGCTGAGGCCGTAACGCTTCACGCGCGCCGAGCCGGCGCGCGGGCCGCAACGCCGTTCCCGATCGCGGGACGGCTTGAAGCCGCTGTTTCGCGCCCCCATATGAATCTCCATTCGGGCAAGAATGCCCCGCTGCGTGGAGATGTTCCCCTTGACCACCATCGTTTCAATTCGCCGCAACGGCAAAGTCGTCATGGGCGGCGACGGCCAGGTTTCCCTCGGCAACACCGTGATGAAAGGCAACGCGAAGAAGGTTCGCCGCCTCTACCACGGTGAGGTGCTGGCCGGCTTCGCCGGCGCCACCGCGGACGCCTTCACCCTCTTCGAACGCTTCGAAAGCCAGCTCGAACGGCATCAGGGGCACCTGGTGCGCGCGGCCGTCGAACTGGCCAAGGACTGGCGCACCGACCGTTCGCTGAGCCGTCTGGAAGCCATGCTGGCGGTGGCCAACAAGGATGCCTCGCTGATCATCACCGGCAACGGCGACGTCGTCGAACCCGAGGAAGGCCTGATCGCCATGGGTTCGGGCGGCGGCTTCGCCCAGGCCGCGGCCATGGCGCTGCTCAGGCACAGCGAGCTGTCGGCGCGCGAGATCGCCGAAAGCGCATTGAACATTGCCGGTTCGATCTGTGTCTTCACCAATCAGAACCTCACTCTCGAAGAGCTGGATTCGGCGATCTGACGCCTCTCCACCTCCCTCCGCCGCCCGGCCCGCGCGCCGCGCGGCCAACGTCTGTAACGAGCCAACCACTATGTCCATGACGCCCCGCGAGATCGTCCACGAACTCAACCGCCACATCATCGGCCAGGAAGATGCCAAGCGCGCCGTCGCCATCGCCCTGCGCAACCGCTGGCGGCGCATGCAGCTGCCTGCCGAGCTGCGCCCCGAGGTGACGCCGAAGAACA
Organism: Pseudomonas sp. UBA6310; assembly: GCF_002438225.1. Lineage (NCBI taxonomy): Bacteria > Pseudomonadati > Pseudomonadota > Gammaproteobacteria > Pseudomonadales > Pseudomonadaceae > Pseudomonas > Pseudomonas sp. UBA6310. Next base: position 7,463 of record NZ_DJTK01000053.1, read on the forward strand.
TCCTGATGATCGGCCCGACCGGCGTCGGCAAGACCGAGATCGCCCGGCGCCTGGCCAAGCTGGCCAACGCCCCGTTCATCAAGGTGGAAGCGACCAAGTTCACCGAGGTCGGCTACGTCGGCCGCGATGTCGAATCGATCATCCGCGACCTCGCCGATGCGGCGATCAAGATGCTCCGCGAGCAGGAAATGGTCCGCGTCGCCCACCGCGCCGAAGACGCCGCCGAGGAACGCATCCTCGACGCACTGCTGCCGCCGGCACGCACCGGCTTCAACGACGACGCGGTGCCCAGCGGCGACTCGAACACCCGCCAACTGTTCCGCAAGCGCCTGCGCGAAGGCCAGCTGGACGACAAGGACATCGAGATCGAAGTGGCGGAAGCCCCGGCCGGCGTGGAAATCATGGCGCCGCCCGGCATGGAGGAAATGACCATCCAGCTGCAGAACCTCTTCTCCAACATGGGCAAGGGCAAGAAGAAGAGCCGCAAGCTGAAGGTCAAGGAAGCGCTGAAACTGGTCCGCGACGAGGAAGCCGCGCGCCTGGTCAACGAGGAAGAACTCAAGGCCAAGGCGCTGGAAGCCGTGGAGCAGAACGGCATCGTCTTCATCGACGAGATCGACAAGGTCGCCAAGCGCGCCAACGCCGGTGGCGCGGACGTCTCCCGCGAGGGCGTGCAGCGCGACCTGCTGCCGCTGATCGAGGGCAGCACGGTCAACACCAAGCTGGGCATGGTCAAGACCGACCACATCCTGTTCATCGCCTCGGGTGCCTTCCACCTGTCCAAGCCCAGCGACCTGGTGCCCGAGCTGCAGGGCCGCCTGCCGATCCGCGTCGAACTCAAGGCGCTGTCGCCGCAGGACTTCAAGCGCATCCTCACCGAGCCGCACGCCTCGCTCACCGAGCAGTACCGCGAACTGCTGAAGACCGAAGGGCTGCACATCGAATTCGTCGAGGACGGCATCAAGCGCCTCGCCGAGATCGCCTGGCAGGTCAACGAGAAGACCGAGAACATCGGTGCACGGCGCCTGCACACGCTGCTCGAACGCCTGCTAGAGGAAGTCTCGTTCAGCGCCGGCGACCTCGCCTCGCAGCAGAACGGCGCGCCGATCCGCATCGACGCCGCCTACGTCAACGGCCACCTCGGCGAACTGGCGCAGGACGAAGACCTGTCGCGCTACATTCTCTGAACCTGCCCCGCGGCGAGGGCCGATCCTTCGTCGCGGGTGAATCCGCTGGAGTTCCACCGATGCGCGTCCCCACCGCGATCAAACTGCGCAAGGCGTCGAAGACCCTGGACCTGGAATACGGCGCCGAGCGTTACAGCCTGCCCGCCGAATTCCTCCGCGTGCATTCGCCGTCGGCCGAAGTGCAGGGTCACGGCACGCCGGTCCTGCAGCACGGCAAGATCGCCGTCGGCCTGAGCAAGGTCGAGCCGGCGGGCAACTACGCGTTGAAACTGACCTTCGACGACGGCCACGACAGCGGCCTGTTCAGCTGGGACTACCTGTACCAGCTGGCTACGCACCAGGAACAACTCTGGGCCGAGTACCTGGAGCAACTCTCCGCCGCCGGGCGCTCGCGCGACCCCAGCGAATCGGTGGTCAGGCTGATGCTCTGAGCGCCAGTTCGAAGCCGAGCCGGCGTCGGCAAGGGCAACGGGCGGCGCTCAGGCCTGCCCCAGCGCCTTCTCCAGGCTACGCTCGATCTTCGCCTGGATCGGCGCCTTCATCGCGGCGAGCATCAGGCCCAGTTTCAACTCGATGCGTACCCTGTCTTCCTCGACCTGAATGCGCCCATTGGCCGCCGAGTGACTCAGCTCGAGATCGTCGCCGGCCCATTGCGAGCTGACGCCGAAGTCGCTGGCGAGCCGGGAGGCGATTGCCTCGGCCTTGCCGCGGGCGGCTTCCAGGCCGAGGGAATGTTCACGTTCGATGCGGATGGAGGACATGCAGGCTCCTTGCTGCGGCAGTTGGACGCGGCACTATATCAAGCGCGACCGGCCACGCCCCACGGCGGCGCACGCAGCGCACAGCGCGTGGCGCCTGGCGTCGGCTTTTCGGTTTAGAATGGCCGCCACTTTTATCCACCGGTGCCTGCGACATGAACGATCCGCTTAACCGCCAAGACGCCGAGCCCACCACCCACTTCGGCTACAAGAGCGTGCCGGAGAGCCAGAAGGCGCAGAAAGTCGCCGAGGTGTTCCATTCGGTGGCGGCCAAGTACGACCTGATGAACGACCTGATGTCCGGTGGCGTTCATCGCCTGTGGAAGCGCTTCACCATCGAGCTCTCCGGTGTACGCACCGGCAACCGGGTGCTCGACATCGCGGGCGGCACCGGCGACCTGACCAGGCAATTCTCGCGCCTGGTCGGCCCGACCGGCGAAGTGGTGCTGGCCGACATCAACGCCTCGATGCTCGCCGTCGGCCGCGATCGACTGATGGACAAGGGCGTCTCCGGCAACGTCAAGTTCGTCCAGGCCGACGCGGAAAAGCTGCCGTTCCCGGACAATCACTTCGACGTGGTGACCATCGCCTTCGGGCTGCGCAACGTCACCCACAAGGAAGACGCCCTGCGCTCGATGCTGCGCGTGCTCAAGCCGGGCGGCCGGCTGCTGGTGCTGGAGTTCTCCAAACCTTCCAGCGCGCTGCTGTCCAAGGCCTATGACGTCTACTCGTTCAGCCTGCTGCCGATGATGGGCAAGCTGATCACCAACGATGCCGACAGCTACCGCTACCTCGCCGAGTCGATCCGCATGCACCCGGATCAGGAAACCCTCAAGGGCATGATGGCCGATGCCGGTTTCGCCGCGGTCACTTTCCACAACATGACCGGCGGCATCGTCGCCCTGCATCGGGGAATCAAGCCCTGATGATCACCCAGGCCCTGCTCGCCGCCGCCGAAAGCGGCATCAACCGCATCCTCGCGCTGGACAGCAGCGCACAGGCGCGCCTCGCCGGGCTGTCCGGCAAGGTGATCGAGGTCGATTGCGCCTCCCCCGCGGTGCGCCTGTTCATCCTGCCGCACGCGGACGGCCTGCGCCTGGCCCGGCAATGGGCGGCGCCGGCGGACTGCGTGCTGCGCGCCCCCGCCGGCACCCTGCTGCGCCTGGCCACCAGCCGGCAGAAGACCGCCGTGCTGCATCGCCCGGACGTGCAGATCGACGGCGACAGCGGCGTGCTGATGGAACTGTCGGCGGTACTCCAGGACCTCGAGCTGGACTGGGAATACGAGCTGTCGCGCTGGATCGGACCGGTGGCCAGCCATGTCCTCGGCAGCCGCCTGCGGGGCGCGTCGAACTGGGCCGAGCAGAGCCTCGACAGCCTGCGTCTCGACCTCAAGGACTACCTGGCCGAGGAAACCGCCAGCCTGGTCGGTGCCCGCGAAGCCGAAGCACGTTTCGCCGAACTCGATGCGCTGAAACTGGCTCTCGACCGTCTTGAGGCGCGTGTCGAGCGTCTCGTCCAAGGACCCAAACCCCAAGCATGAAGCTGTTCGCCGCGCTAAGCCGCCTGCTCCGCATCCTCTTCGTGGTGATCCGCTATCGCCTCGACGACCTGGTCCTCGAACTGCCGCTGCCCTGGTACCTGCGCGTCTGCGGCTACCTGCTGCCCTGGCGCTGGCTGCCGCGGCGCACCTCACCGCACAGCCGCGGGCAGCGCCTGCGCCTGGCGCTGGAAGGCCTCGGCCCGGTGTTCATCAAGTTCGGCCAGATTCTCTCCACCCGCCGCGACCTGTTGCCCGAAGATATCGCCGACGAGCTGAGCTTCCTGCAGGACAAGGTGCCGCCGTTCCCGCCCGAACAGGCCGTGGCCCTGATCGAGTCGCAGCTCGGCGCGCCGATCGCCAGGCTGTTCGCCCGCTTTGAGCAGCAACCGCTGGCGTCGGCCTCGGTGGCACAGGTGCATACCGCGCGCCTGCACAGCGGCGAGGAAGTGGTGGTCAAGGTGGTTCGTCCGGGGCTCAAGCCGGTGATCGCCCAGGATATCGCCTGGCTGTTCCTGATCGCCCGGCTTGCCGAGCGGCTGTCCAGCGAGGCACGCCGGCTGCACCCAGTGGAAGTGGTCAGCGACTACGAGCGGGTCATCTACGACGAACTCGACCTGCTTCGCGAGGCGGCCAACTCCAGCCAGTTGAAGCGCAACTTCGCCGGCTCGCCGCTGCTCTACGTGCCGCAGGTGCACTGGGATTACTGCCGGCCGAAAGTGCTGGTGATGGAGCGCATCTACGGCGTTCCGGTCACCGACCTGGCGACCCTCGCCAGCCAGCGCACCGACATGAAGCTGCTCGCCGAGCGCGGCGTGGAGATTTTCTTCACCCAGGTGTTCCGCGACAGCTTCTTCCACGCCGACATGCACCCCGGCAACATTTTCGTCAGCACCCAGCAACCGTGGAACCCGCAATACATCGCGGTGGACTGTGGCATCGTCGGCAGCCTCACCCCGGAAGACCAGGATTACCTGGCACGCAACCTGGTGGCGTTCTTCAAGCGCGACTACCGCAAGGTGGCGCAGCTGCACATCGACTCCGGCTGGATTCCCAAGGACACCAAGGTGAACGAGTTCGAGGCGGCGATCCGTACCGTCTGCGAGCCGATATTCGAGAAGCCGCTGCGCGACATTTCCTTCGGCCAGTTGCTGCTGCGCCTGTTCCAGACCGCACGGCGCTTCAACATGGAAATCCAGCCGCAGCTGGTGCTGCTGCAGAAGACCCTGCTGAACATCGAAGGCCTCGGCCGCCAGCTCTACCCGGACCTCGACCTGTGGACCACCGCGCAACCCTTCCTCGAACGCTGGATGAAGGAGCGGATGAGCCCGAAAACCCTGCTGCGCAACCTGCAGACACAACTCGAACAGGTGCCGCACCTGGCCAACATGACCCGCGACCTGCTCGAACGGATGTCGCAACCGCATGCCGAAGACCCGCCGCCGCCCTGGCGCGAACGTCGCGACGGCGGCATCTTGCGCCTGCTCGGTGCAGCCCTGCTCGGCGGCGGTGCAGTACTCGCCGCGAACGCCGGGTCGCTGAACGCGATCGAGGCCTGGCCGATGTGGATCATGGCCGCTGCGGGTCTTTACCTGGTCGTGCGCCGATAGCCAGCCGCGTCATCGGCTGGCACACTAGGTCCCCTCCATAGACACTGGCAGTACGGCGCGAGCCCTGCGAACAGGGCGCGCCGGCGCGGAAAGACACCATGAAAGACTGGCTTGACGAGATCAACTGGAACGCCGACGGCCTGGTCGCCGCCATCGCCCAGGACCACCGTACGGGCCGGGTGCTGATGATGGCCTGGATGAACCGTGAGGCGTTGAGCCTGACCGTCGCGGAAAACCGGGCGATCTACTGGTCGCGCTCGCGCAACAAGCTCTGGCGCAAGGGCGAGGACTCCGGTCACGTGCAGAAGCTCCACGAACTGCGCCTGGACTGCGACGCCGACGTGATCATCCTGATGGTCGAGCAGGTCGGCGGCATCGCCTGCCACACCGGGCGCGAAAGCTGCTTCTACCGGGTTTACCAGGAGGGCGACTGGAAGACCGTCGAGGCGCCGCTGAAAGACCCGAAAGCCATCTACGCGGCGGGCCATCAGCATGACTGACACACTCGACCGCCTGGCCGCAGTGCTGGAGGCGCGCAAGGGCGCGTCGGCCGACAGCTCCTACGTCGCCAGCCTGTACCACAAGGGCCTGAACAAGATCCTGGAAAAACTCGGCGAGGAATCGGTGGAAACCATCCTCGCCGCCAAGGACGCCGCCAATAGCGGCGACTGCAGCGACCTGATCTACGAAACCGCCGACCTGTGGTTCCACAGCCTGGTCATGCTCGCCGCCCTCGGCCAGCATCCGCAGGCCGTGCTGGACGAACTGGACCGGCGCTTCGGCCTCTCCGGGCATGCCGAAAAGGCCGCCCGCTCCGACTCCCATTAATCACACGAGGTTCTCCATGGGCATTTTCGACTGGAAACACTGGATCGTCATTCTCATCGTCGTAGTACTGGTTTTCGGCACCAAGAAGCTCAAGGGCCTGGGCGCGGATGTCGGCGAATCGATCAAGGGCTTCCGCAAGGCGATGAACGACGACGAGCGCCCGACCGAAGAGCCGAAGGCCTCGACCACGCCGCTCGAGCAGCCGCACACCATCGACGCCCAGGCGCACAAGGTCGAAGAGCCGGCGCGCAAGGATTAATCCATGTTCGGTATCAGCTTCGGCGAACTGCTGCTGATCGCCCTGGTGGCGTTGCTGGTTCTCGGACCGGAGCGCCTGCCGGGCGCGGCGCGTACCGCCGGCCTTTGGGTGGGCCGGCTCAAGCGCAGCTTCAATGCGATCAAGCAGGAAGTGGAGCGCGAAATCGGCGCCGACGAGATTCGCCGGCAGCTGCACAACGAGAACATCCTGTCGCTGGAGCGCGAGATGAAGCGCAGCATCCAGCCGCCGACGAACACCACGCCGGAGCAGCCCAGCGCCGCTTCGCCGGAGACCGTGGAGGCCGCGCTGCATGCAGAGCCGAAGAGCGATGCCCTGTCGCCGCCGGCGGTCGATACTCCCGTCACGCCAGAGCCGCCGCGTAACCCATGAGCGAGATACCGGAACAGGACCAGGAAATGCCCCTGGTTTCGCACCTCACCGAGCTACGCACGCGCCTGCTGCGCTGCGTGGCCGCGGTCTTCCTGATTTTCATCAGCCTGCTGTACTTCTCCAAGCAGATCTACGCCTACGCCTCGGAACCGCTGCGGCGCTTTCTCCCCGAAGGCGCGACGATGATCTCCATCGATCCGGCCTCGGCGTTCCTCGCGCCATTGAAGCTGACCATGATCGTCTCGGTGCTGCTGGCGATGCCCATCATCCTCGGGCAGATCTGGGGCTTCATCGCGCCAGGCCTGTACAAGCACGAGAAGCGCATCGCCGTGCCGATGCTGGCGTCGAGCATCGTGCTGTTCTACGCCGGCATGGCCTTCGCGTATTACCTGGTGTTCCCGCTGATGTTCCACTTTTTCATCAGCCAGGCGCCGGAAGGCGTCACCACGATGACCGACGTGAACAGCTATCTGGATTTCCTGACCCTGCTGTTCGCCTTCGGCCTGACCTTCGAGATTCCGGTCGCGGTGGTCCTGCTGACGCTGATCGGCGTCGTCGACGTCGCCTACCTGAAGAAGATCCGACCCTACGTGATCATCGGCTGCTTCGTGGTCGGGATGATCCTCACCCCGCCTGACCCCATGTCGCAGACCCTGCTGGCCGTGCCGATGTGGATGCTCTTCGAGGTCGGCCTGCTGTTCTCGCGCTTCGTGCGCAAGAGCCGCGACGAGCGCGAAGAAGCCGAAAGCACCAACCAGCCGCCCGCACCACTGCCGTGAACCTGCTGTTGCTGGAAAACGCCGACTTCGTCGCGGCGGACCGGGCCATCCTGCGCGATCGCCGCCTCACCCATCTGCATGACGTGCACCGCGCCGAGGCCGGCGACAGCCTTCGCGTCGGCCGCCTGGGCGGAGCGATGGGCACGGCGCGCCTGCTGCGGCTGCAAGCCGACGAAGCGGAACTGCAGGTCGATCTCGACCAGGCACCTCCGGCCAAGCTGCCGCTGACCCTGCTGCTCGCCCTGCCGCGCCCGAAGATGCTTCGCCGCGTGCTGCAGACAGTCGCCGCCATGGGCGTTCCGCGGCTGGTCCTGCTGAACAGCTACCGGGTGGAAAAGAGCTTCTGGCAGACGCCCTTCCTCGAGCCTGCCGCGATCCGCGAACAGCTGATTCTCGGTCTGGAACAGGCGCGCGACACGGTGCTGCCGGATGTGAGTATCGAGAAGCGCTTCAAGCCCTTCGTAGAGGATCGACTGGCATCGGTCGCTGCCGACAGCCTCGGTCTGATCGCCCACCCGGGCGACTACCCTGCCTGCCCGCGCGGCATCGACGCTCCGGTGACGCTGGCGATCGGCCCGGAAGGTGGCTGGATTCCCTATGAAGTCGAGAAGATGATCGCGGCGGGACTGGCGCCCGTGCAGCTCGGCGATCGCATCCTGCGGGTCGAAACCGCCGTCACCGCCCTCCTCGCACGCCTGTACTGAACCCGCGCCCTGCGGATTTTCACGGTTCGCTTCTAAAATTGTCCTACACCTTTATAGAGTCGCGACCTGCGGCCGATAAGCGCAGCATCCCGCCCCCAGGGAATGGCCTTCTTGTCGTGGAGACACGCGATGGACTGGTTCGACAACCTTAGCGTCAAACTCAAACTCGCCCTGGGCTTCGGCCTGGTGCTGCTGCTTACCCTGCTGATCACCCTAACCGGCTGGTTCAGCCTGGGACAGACCATCGAGCGAGGAGACAAACTGGGCGCGGCCGCGCGCTTCGGCGAAATGACCAAGGACCTGAACGTCTCCCGCCTGCAGTATCTGATCAAGCAAGAGCCCGCCACAGCCGAACGGCTGCGTGGCCGCCTCAAGGACATCGACAAGATCTCCGACGACCTGGGCGCGACCCTCGACCCCGACGACATGGAACTGGTTGGCGAGCAGGACGCCACCAATGACGCCTACCAGAAAGCCATCGAGCTGCTTGGCCAGGCCTACCAGACCCGCGAGGCTGCCCGCGCCAGCCTTGGCAGCAATGCCGATCACGCCGTGCAACTGATCACCGCCCTGGAGCAGCGCGTGCTCGGTGACAGCGCGCTCGACGATGCTACCCGGCTCGCCGAGTTCCGCCTCGTCGCCCAACTGCGCCTCGCTGTGCAGCAGGCGCGCTACCAGGTGCGCGGCTACACCTACAGCAACGATCCGAGCGTGCAACAGACCGCGCTCGACGCCGTCGACGCCGCCATCGGCAGCATCACCCAACTGGGCCAGCAGACCGGCGCGGCGGATGCCAGCCTGGGCGAAATCGCCACCGCCCTGCAGGCTTACCGTAATGCTGTCGTACAGTTCCGGACCGCCAGCGATGCGGCTGCCGCTCAGTTCGCCGCCATGCAGAGCGAGGGTGAGCGCTTCCTGCAGATCGCCCAGCAGCTCTACCAGATCCAGAACGAGAAGCGCACCAGCGAAACCGGGCGTACCCGCGGGCTGCTCGCGATCAGCGCCGCGCTGGCGCTGCTGATCGGCGTGTTCGCCGCGGCGTTGATCACCCGGCAGATCACCCGCCCCCTCAACCTCACCCTGGTCGCGGCGGAACGTATCGGGGTCCGGCGACCTAGGCCAGGACATTCAGGTGCGGCGCAAGGACGAACTGGGCCAGTTACAGAAGAGCATGCAGCGCATGACCCTCAACCTGCGCGAGCTGATCGGGCATATCCGCGACGGCGTCACCCAGATCGCCAGCGCCGCCGAACAGCTGTCCGCGGTCACCGAGCAGACTAGCGCCGGGGTGAACAGCCAGAAGAGCGAGACCGACCAGGTCGCCACCGCGATGAACGAGATGGCCGCCACTGTGCAGGAAGTCGCACGCAACGCCGAGGAAGCCTCGCTCGCCGCCAGCAATGCCGATCGCCAGGCTCGTGAGGGCGAAACCGCGGTGAACGACGCGGTGGGGCAGATGGATCGCCTGGCCGCCGAAGTGAGCCGCTCCAACGACGCGGTCGGCCTGCTCAAGCAGGAAAGCGAGCGCATCGGCAGCGTGCTCGACGTAATCAAGTCAGTCGCCGAGCAGACCAACCTGCTGGCGCTCAACGCCGCCATCGAGGCCGCCCGTGCCGGGGACGCCGGACGCGGTTTCGCCGTGGTCGCCGACGAAGTACGCGGCCTGGCGCAACGCACGTAGAAATCCACCGAGGAGATCGAGGAGCTGATCGCGGGCCTGCAGAGCGGCACTCAGCGCGCCGCCAGCCTGATGGACAGCAGCCGGGCACTGACCGAAAGCACGGTCGAGCTGACCCGCAGCGCCGGCAGCCGTCTCGGCGACATCGCCCGGGCGGTGTCGACCATCCAGGCGATGAACCAGCAGCCGCCGCGGCCGAACAGCAGGGGGTGGTCGCCGAGGAGATCAACCGCAGCGTCATCAACGTGCGCGACATCTCCGAGCAGACCGCCTCGTCCAGTGAGGAGACCGCGGCCTCGAGCGTCGAGCTGGCCCGCCTGGGCGCCGAACTGCAACAGCGCGTGGCGCGCTTCCGAACCTGATCGCCCCGTCGTCGGCGCCCGCGCGAAGGGCGCCGCACGGGTCGCCGTGACTATGGTCTACTGCGGGTGGAAACCCCAGGAGGCCGACGATATGCGCGTATTGACCATCGACATGCACCGCCTGGAACGCGCACTGGACGATCCGGGCCCTCTCGAGCACTACCTCGACCTGCACAGCGGCGAGTTCATCTCACTGGATGCCGACGACCCCGACGCGCAGCCCCTCAACCAGCTGGAAAGCGATCCCGAGCGCTATGCCGGCATCCCGCCGCTGGACACCGCCGACCGCATCGACATGCGCGAGGCATTCCTCTTCGACCTGCACGACCCGCACGCCCATCCGCTGCTGGCGGCGGCCCTGCAGAGCCGGCGACCGCTGCGCACCTTCGGCTACGAGCTGGAGCAGTTTCCCGCTGCACGCCAAGCCTGGCCGATCTATGAAAAGGCCCGGCTGCACGAGCTGGCGCTGAACTGGCTGATGGAACTGGGACTGGAGCCGGCCGCGGACACGGCGGCGGATTCGGCCATGCCCGAAGGCATCCGCCGGCGTCTGCTGAGGGCCTGAACCGTCGAGAAACCGGGCGGCGATGCGATCACGCATCGCCGCTTCGGTTTCAGACCGCGGGCTGGGGAAGCCCGTCGGCCTGGAGGGTGCCCGCTGGCGGGTTGGCCGAGGCGGCGGGGAGTTTTTCCCAACCGGCCAGCCAGGGTGCCACACCGTTGCGCCAGACCTGCGCATGCAGGCGCGACAGCGCGACCGGGTCGCTGAGCAGGAACATCTTGCGTGCACCGTCCAGCGCCTTCGGCCCTTCGCTGAGGGCGCGCTCGATCTGCTGCTGACGCTGCCGCTCGATGATCTCGCTGTGGCCATGGCGAGCGGTTCCCAGCGCGCAGGCCAGCGCGTTCAGCGAGGGATCGACGACCGCTTTGCGGAAGCCGTCCTTCAACTGGTTGTCGCGGTTGAGCTGGGTGTACTCGTCGGTGGCGCTCAGCTCGCGCGGCGTGTTGCTCTCCTCGGGGATCACGAACAGCTTAGCGCGGCGCGTGGCGATACCCGGACGCGAGCGGCTGGAAAGCACCGAGACCGGAATCGACAACATCAACGACAGCACGATCGGCGACAACCACCAGAGGAACTGCGGGTTCAGCCAGGCGACCAGCGCCGTCCAGGCGGCGCCGAGCAGCGTCTGCATGCCGTGGCGACGGATCGCTTCGCTCCATGGCGTGGCGTCGTCGTCACGCTGCGGCGAATTCCACTGCACCGACCAGCCGAGGAATGCCGCCGTCACGAAGATCGTGTGGTAAAGCATGCGCACCGGCGCCAGCAGCATGGAGAAGAACATCTCCAGCAGCATCGACACCGTCACCTTGAACTTGCCGCCGTACTCCCGCGCGCCCTGGAACCAGATCAGCATCACACTGAGCAGCTTGGGCAGGAACAGCATCAGCAGCGTGGTGGAGAACAGCGCAATGGCTTCCTCCGGACGCCAGCGCGGCCACACCGGGAACAGCTGGCCCGGCTGCAGGAAGTACTGCGGCTCAAGCAACTGGTGGATCGCCAGCAGCGCGGTGGACAGCACCAGGAAGAGGAACCACAGCGGTGCCGACAGGTAGGACATCACCCCGGTGAGGAACACCGCGCGGTGCACCGGGTGCATGCCCTTAACCAGGAACAGCCGGAAGTTCATCAGGTTGCCGTGGCACCAGCGGCGGTCGCGCTTGAGCTCGTCCAGCAGGTTCGGCGGCAGTTCTTCGTAGCTGCCGGGCAGGTCGTAGGCGATCCACACGCCCCAGCCGGCACGCCGCATCAGCGCCGCCTCGACGAAGTCGTGGGAGAGGATCGCCCCGGCGAAGGAGCCGGTACCGGGCAACGGCGCCAGCGCGCAGTGCTCGATGAACGGCTGCATGCGGATGATCGCGTTGTGGCCCCAGTAGTGCGATTCGCCGAGCTGCCAGAAATGCAGGCCGGCGGTGAACAGCGGGCCGTAGACGCGCGTCGCGTACTGCTGCATGCGCGCATAGAGAGTGTCCATGCCGGACGCCTTGGGCGCGGTCTGGATGATCCCGGCGCGCGGATTGGCCTCCATCAGCTGGGTCAGGCGCACCAGGCATTCGCCACTCATCACGCTGTCGGCGTCGAGCACCACCATGTAGCGGTAGTCGCTGCCCCAGCGGCGGCAGAAGTCGTCGATGTTGCCGCTTTTGCGTTTCACGCGGCGACGCCGGCGGCGGTAGAAGATGTGGCCGAAGCCCTTCACCTCGCGGCACAGCTCGAGCCAGGCGTTCTGCTCGGCGACGCAGACGTCCGGCTGGTTGCTGTCGCTGAGCACGAAGAAATCGAAGTGCTCCAGCTGCCCGGTGGCGGCCAGCGATTCGTAGGTTGCGCGAAGACCGGCGAAGACGCGCGGCACGTCTTCGTTGGCGATCGGCATGACCAGCGCGGTACGCGCCTGCGGGTCGATCGGCTCCTCGCCGGTGGAACTGGCCGAGATGCTGTACTTGTCGCGCCCGGTGAGTAGTTGCAGGAAGCCCATCAGCGCGGTCCAGAAACCCGCCGAGACCCAGCAGCAGAGCAGCGCGAAGAGCAGCAGGATGCTGGTCTGCACCACATAGGGCAGGACCTGGCGGATCGAGGCGAGCCAGCCCTGCTGGAAGACTTCCTGCAGGTCGACCATGCCCCAGCCTTGGTACGGCAGCACCTGCTTCATGTACCAGGTCGCGACCACGGTCTGCGCCAGCATCAGGATCAGCAGGATCATCCGCCGCCAGGCGCCGACGGTGCGCCAGTGCGCGTACTCGTCGGCCTCGGCGGGCGGACGCAGGCGCTTGGGCGGCGCGCCGAACAGCTTGCGCCAGCCGCGCACCAGCGGGTTGGTCATCCAGGGTTCGGGCAGCATGCGGGTACGCCGCACCGGCGGAGTCGCCTTGAGGCAGACCCGCTGCCCGGCGTCGACGCCGATCACATCGCTGTCGCGCAGATCCGGCCAGGCCAGCTCCAGGCGACGGCCGACCGAGTCCAGCGCGGCTTCGCCGGTGGCGCCGTTCACGCGTCCCCGCGTGGCCAGCCCGCCGAGCAGCACGTCGATGTCGTCCGCAGTGGCAAGATCACCGTCCTCGGCGGAAAGTCCAAGATGGTGCCGGTAGGCCTCGACGGGCGAGGCGCTTTCATGGGGTTTATTCATCGGCGGGCAACTGGTAGCTCCAGGTTTCGCTGAGGGTGCGCTCGCCATCGACCAGCGCGGCACGTATTTCCACCGGCAGCGTGGGGTCCTTGACCTTGAAGCGCAGGGTCAGGCGCCGGCCCTTGGTCACCGCGTTGTAGCGCAGGCTGTTCTCGACCAGTTCGCCGTTGTCGCCGACGCTGACCTGGCTGCTCAGCGGCTCGCCCTCGGGGCGCGCTGCCAGCGCCGGGCCGACGAAGTCGACCAGCAGGGCGACGCTGCCGTCGGCCTGACGGATCAGGTTGGATTGCTTGACGTCGCCGGTGGAGCGGCGGGTCTGGGCGACCCAGGCGCTGTCCTGCGCATGCAGCGCCGGCTCGTTCAGCGTCCAGTGCTGGCGATAGTCCAGTTCCAGCGGCTCGCCGTTCGCGGGCAGTTCCGCCGGGGTCCAGAAGGCGACGATGTTGTCGTTGGTCTCGTCCGGCGTGGGGATTTCCACCAGTTGCACCTGGCCTTTGCCCCAGTCGCCCTTGGGCTCGATCCAGGCACTTGGACGCAGGTCGTAGCGGTCGTCGAGGTCCTCGAAGCGGGCGAACTCGCGGCCGCGCTGGAGCAGGCCGAAGCCTTTGGGATTCTCGACCGAGAAGGCGCTGACGGCGAGGTGCTTCGGATTGTTCAGCGGGCGCCATAGCCACTCGCCGTCACCGGCGTGGATCGCCAGGCCGTCGGAGTCGTGCAGTTCCGGGCGGTAGTTGAGGTGCGGCGACGGCTGGTTGGAGCCGAACAGGTACATCGAGGTCAGCGGCGCCAGGCCGATGCGATTGACGGTGTCGCGCAGGTAGACCCGCGACTTCACGTCGACCACCGCATCGTCGCCCGGACGCAGGATGAAGCGATAGGCGCCGGTGGCACGCGGCGAATCGAGCAGCGCGTAGATCACCAGGTGCTTGTCACCGGCCTTCGGACGCTCGATCCAGAATTCGCGAAAGCGCGGGAATTCTTCGCCGGACGGCAGCGCGGTATCGATGGCCAGGCCGCGCGCGGACAGGCCGTAGGTCTGGCCCTTGCCGATCACGCGGAAATAGCTGGCGCCAAGCAGGGTCATCACTTCGTCCTGCTTGTCCGCCTTGTTGATCGGATAGAGCACGCGGAAGCCGGCGTAGCCCAGGTCCTTCAGCGCTTCCGGGCTGTGATCGAGCTGCAGCGAACCGAAGCTGAAGTTGTTCGGGTCGTACTGGATTTCATGGACGCTGGTGGCGGTGACTTCGTTGAGCTTCACCGGGGTGTCGAACTGCATGCCCTGGTGATAGAAGCTCAGCTTGAAGGGGGTATCGCGCTCGGCCCAGAACAGCTTGTCGGAGCGGTACTGGATCTGCTGGTAGTCGGCGAACTTGAGGTCGCGCAGCGACTTGGGCAGGTTGTTCTTCGGTGCTTCGTAGGCCTTGTCGGCCAGATTCTTCGCTTCCGTGCCAACGTCGTCGAGGCTGAAGGCCTGGACCTGCGCGGCGCCGAAGGCGGTAAACAAGGCAAAACCCAGCAGCATCGGGCGAAGCTTTTCGGGCCAGGAAGCTGCTGCAATGGAATGAGAGACCAACGTAATCCCCTTACTCGTCAGATTGCTTCTATAAGCCGCAAGCTAGACGGCGATGACCCATAAACGACCGCGTGAGTACGCAATGATTCCCCGAAGCCGCCCTGGGCAGCCTCTTGGGGTGTGAATGATGAGGGACGACGAACGGGCTCGGCAAGCGGCTGCACGCCGCTAATTACCGGACGTTGAGGCCAATTGAGCGGCATCGATGGTTTCGCGTCGCGTTGCCGTATGAAAAAGCGCCCGGCGCCTCCCGGGACCGCCTCCGCGGAGCGCCACCGGCGGCTCGCTCCTACAGCACCTGGCGCAAAAATGCCTGCGCGCGCGGGTCTTTCGGATGGGCGAAAAACTCCGCCGGAGCGGTGTCCTCGAGCAGCTTGCCGTGATCGAAGAACAGCACCCGGTCCGCCACTTCGCGGGCGAAGCCCATCTCGTGGGTCACGCAGACCATCGTCATGCCTTCCAGCGCCAGGGTCTTCATCACGTCCAGCACCTCGCCGACCATTTCCGGGTCGAGCGCCGAGGTCGGCTCGTCGAACAGCATCACCTTCGGGTCCATGCACAGCGCCCGGGCGATGGCCACGCGCTGCTGCTGGCCGCCGGAGAGGCGCGACGGGTATTCATTGACCTTCTGCCCGATGCCCACCTTCTCCAGCAACGCCCGCGCCTTGTCTTCGCGCTCGGCCTTGCCGCGCCTGCGCACCACCTTCTGCGCCAGGCAGAGGTTCTCCAGCACAGTCATGTGCGGGAACAGGTTGAAATGCTGGAAGACCATGCCGACTTCCCGGCGATAGGCGTTGATGTCGGTCTTCGGGTTGGCCAGGTCGAGCCCGTCGATGCTCACCGAACCGGAATCGATGTCCTCCAGCCCGTTGAGGCAGCGCAGGAAGGTCGACTTGCCGGAGCCGGACGGGCCGATCACCACCAGCACCTCGCCCTTGGCCACGTCGGTGGATACATCGTCGACCGCGCGCACCACGTGGCCGCGGGTGTCGAACACCTTGGTCAGGTCGCGTACTTCAATCACTTTGCGCGAGCCTCCGCTCCAGCTTGTTGGCGATTTGTGACAACGGCAGGTTGATCACCAGATACAGCGCGGCGACGCAGAACCAGATCTCGAAGGTCGAGAACGAGGTGGTGATCGCCTCGCGGCCACTCTTGGTCAGTTCGGTGATGGCGATCACCGAAACCAGCGAGGTGTCCTTGACCAGGCTGATGAACTGCCCGGCCAGCGGTGGCAGCACGCGCTTGAACGCCTGCGGCAGGATGACGTGGCGCATCGCCTGGGCACCGTTGAGGCCCAGCGAGCGCGCCGCCTCGGTCTGCCCGCGGGCGATCGACTGCACCCCGGCGCGAACGATCTCGGCGACGTAGGCGCCGGTGAACAGCGCCAGCGCCGCCACCCCGGCGAACTCGCGGGACAGGTTGAGCACGGTGCCGATGAAGAAGTAGAAGATGAAGATCTGCACCAGCAGCGGCGTGCCGCGCACCAGTTCGACATAGACGCTGGAAAGATCGCGCAGGGTCGGGTTCGGCGACAGCCTGCAGAGGCCGGTGAACAGGCCGATGACCAGCCCGGCGGCGCCGGCGGCGACGGAAATCCACAGCGTGGTCCACAACCCCCAGAGCAGCGGACCGGCAGCCCAGTGACGGTTCACGCCCAGGCTGTCGCCTTCGCTGACGTCATCGCCCTGGGCGACCAGCAGGCTGTTGCGGGCGACTTCTACGACCTGCTGCTTGCCACTCTCGGTGGCCAGGGTGACACGGGCTCGGTCGCCGTCTTCGACGACGGACTCGACACGGCCGAAGTCGGCAGCGCGCTGCGCGTCCTCGGCCTGATAAGCGAAATACTGCGGCACACGGTTCCAGCGCCACTCGTAGGAAATCAGCGAGGTGGAATACCAGATACCGGCGGCCAGCCCGACCAGGATCAGAACGGTCAGCAGGTGCCAGGGCCAGAGGGGACGTTTCTTCTTGGTCACGGGATATCTCGGGTACAACGTGGAAGCAGACACATCGTAAAAGCGCCGAGGACCGCGCGTGGCGACCCTCGGCGACCCTTACTTATTCCATATCCTTGAGCCAGTCGGTGTTCTTGAACCACTTGGCATGGATGCGATCGTAGGTGCCGTCCTTCTTGGCCTGGGCCAGGAAGTTGTTGATCCAGTTGAGGCTGTCGTAGTCGCCTTTCTTCAGACCGAACGCCAGCGGCTCGTAGGTGAAGGGCTCTTCGATGAACAGCAGCTTGCCGGCGCCGGCCTTGGTGACCGCGACGACGTTGTACGGAGCGTCATAGATGAAGGCATCGGCCTTGCCGTTGACCACGTCCATCACCGCTTCCTGCTCGTTGTCGAAGCCGTTGTACTTGGCCTGGGCGATCAGCTTCTTGGCGACCATTTCGCCGGTGGTGCCGATCTTCGAGGTGATGCGGTACTTCGGATCGTTGAGGTCCTTGTACGACTTCACGTCGTTGGCCAGTTCCTTGCGGATCAGCAGGGTCTGGCCGACCACGATGAAGGGCTCGGAGAAGTTGATCCGCAGGTTGCGTTCCTGGGTCAGGGTCATGCCCGAACCGATCATGTCGAACTTGTCGGTCAGCAGCGCCGGGATGATGCCGTCATAGCCGGTGGAGACCAGCTCCAGCTTGACGCCCATGGCCTTCGCCATGGCCTTGAGCAGGTCGACTTCGAAGCCGATGATCTCGCCCCGTTTGTTGGTCATCTCGAAGGGCATGTAGGTCGGGTCCATGCCGACGCGCAGGGTGCCGCGCTTGACCACATCGTCGACCATGCCGGCGTGGGCCAGGCCGCTCAGGGCGCAGGCGGATAACAGCAATGACGCGAGAAATCGTTTCATTTCATCTCCAGAAGGGGGCAGTTTCCATGGAAGCTCGCCGAGCGGACCGGCCGCTCGCTGGCGGCGCATGCTAACCGCAGGCGCCGCCCAAGGCGAGCCAGGATGAGGCAAGAAAGGAGCCAATCGTCGTACGACAGATCAGCTTTCGAGCAGGAAAGTCACCGGCCCGTCGTTGACCAGATGCACCTGCATGTCCGCGCCGAAGCGGCCACTGGCGACATGCGGATGACGGGCGCCGGCCTGCGCCAGCAGATGCTCGAACAGCGCACGCCCCTGCTCCGGCGGTGCCGCGCTGGAGAAGCTCGGGCGCAGGCCGCTGCGGGTGTCGGCGACCAGGGTGAACTGGGACACCAGCAGCAGTCCGCCGCCGACGTCGCTCAGCGACAGGTTCATCTTGCCGGCGGGGTCGGAGAACACGCGGTAGTTGAGCAGCTTGTGCAGCAGGCGCTCGGCGCTGGCCGCATCGTCGTGCTTTTCGACGCCAATCAGCGCCAGCAGGCCCTGGTCGATCGCGCCGACGGTTTCGCCCTGCACCTCGACGCGTGCACCAAGCACGCGCTGCAACAGTGCCTTCACGCCTCTTCCAGAGGCAGATCGAGCAGGCGCCGGGCCATCGCGTTGGTGGCACGCACCAGCGCATCGATGATGCCCGGCTCGGAGGCGGCGTGGCCGGCTTCGCGGACGATCTGCAGTTCGCTGTTCGGCCAGGCCTGGTGCAGCTCCCAGGCGTTGTCCAGGGGCGTCACCACGTCGTAGCGGCCATGCACGATGACGCCCGGCAGGTGGGCGATCTTCGGCATGTCGCGCAGTAGCTGGTTGGGCTCGAGGTAGGCGTCGTTGACGAAGTAGTGACACTCGATCCGGGCGATGGACAACGCGCGCTCGTGGAAACGCTCGACCGTCTGCGGGTTGGGTCGCAGCGTCAGGGTGCGCCCTTCCCAGCAGGCCCAGGCCTTGGCCGCACCCATCTGGGCGATCTGGTCGCTGCCGGTGAGGCGTTTGTAGAACGCCTGGACCAGGTCGCCGCGCTCTTCCTGCGGGATCGGCGCCAGGTAATCCTGCCAGTAATCGGGGAACAGCCGGCTGGCGCCTTCCTGGTAGAACCAGGAAATCTCCTGCGGCCGGCAGAGGAAGATGCCGCGCAGGATCAGCGCGTGCACGCGCTCGGCGTGGGTCTGCGCGTAGGCCAGCGACAGCGTCGAGCCCCAGGAGCCGCCGAACAGCACCCATTTGTCGATGCCCAGGTGCTCGCGGATGCGCTCCATGTCGGCCACCAGATCCCAGGTGGTGTTGTTCTCCAGGCTCGCATGCGGGGTCGAGCGCCCGCAGCCGCGCTGGTCGAAGGTGACGATGCGGTACAGCCGCGGGTCGAAGAAGCGCCGCGACAGCGAATCGCAACCGGCGCCCGGCCCCCCATGCACGAAGAGCACCGGCAGCCCATCCGGCGAGCCGCTTTCGTCGACATAGAGCTGGTGCGTGTCATCCACCGCCAGCTCATGGCGCGCGAAAGGTTTGATCTCCGGATACAACGTTTCCATTGCTGCGCTCCCGTAGTTGACGAAGGACCCCGGCGGGTACTGCTGTGCTGTCTTGGCGGGCATCATAACCATGAATGGCCGAACTCGGGATGACCGTCGGTTCATTTATCTGCCGACCGCGATCCGCGCCATCCAGGCATCAGAAAACGTAGGGAATGAACATCCGGCTGCGCTGCATGTAGAGGCGGTAGGCCTCGCCGAAATAGGCCAGGCATTCGCTCTCGTCGCGCCGCGCCGCCCGGTGCAGCAGCACGCTGGCGACGCCGGCCAGGAGCAGCGTCAGCGGACCGATCTGCTTGCAGCAGATGCCCCAGGTCAGCAGTAGGAGGGAGCAGTAAAGCGGATGGCGGATGAAGCGGTAGATCCCGCCAGTCACCAGTTGCGAGGTTCGCTCGAAGTCGAACAGTTCGGCGTCGGTGCGCCGGCCGCGGTTGGGCCGACCGTAACGCAGCAGTTGGTAGAGGCCGAGGAACAGCACCGCCAGCGAGCCGAACAGCAGGACCCAGGACACCTTCTGATGCAGCGCGAAGCGGTCCTCGAACCACACCGGCGCGTTCACCACGAACAGCGCGAGCATCGCCTCCCAGGCGAAGAAACGGTAGAACCCATGCGAGTTCGGCCGGCGCAGGGCCTGCCACGAGACGCCTGTCAGAACCAGGCTTCCCAGCAGGAATCCCAACCATTGCTGCCACATCATCCCTATTCCTTCTCCCGCCCTGATCGTCCGGGCCCGACACCACGCGGCCGCCGACCCCTCTGTTACACTGCCAGCCCCTTCGCTGCGACCGCAAGCAATGGACCGCGATCAACTGCACACGCTGCTGCCGCATCAGGGTGAAGCCCTCTGGCTGGATCGCCTGATCGAGCACGACCCCGCGCGCATCATCGGCCTCACCGCCTGGCATCACCTCGCTGCGTTCGGCGAAGAGGCCTCGCCCTGCCTGCTGTTCGAAGCCGCCGCGCAGCTGTGTGCGGCGCATGGTGCCCTATATGGCGCCGACGATTCCATCGAGATGGCGCTGGTCGGCAAGCTCTCGCACCTCCTCCTGCATCACGAACCGCAACGCCGCGACGGAGCCCTGCAGGTCAGCGCGACGCAGGAGGCCCTGAGCCCGGCCGGTGCGCTGTACGCCTTCGCCGTGCATGCCGAGGGGCGCCTGCTGCTGGACGGCAAACTGCTGCTGGTGCTGGTCCATGCTTGAACTGGAAGGGCTCGGTTTTCGCTATCCGGGCGCCGAGTCGGCGGCGCTGGAGAACATCCACCTGCAGCTGGAACCGGGCCAATGCCTGGGGCTGCTCGGCAGCAACGGCGCCGGCAAGACCACCCTGCTCTCGCTGATCAGCGGCGTGCTGCAGCCGCAACAGGGCG
The DNA here is from genome assembly GCF_002438225.1 of Pseudomonas sp. UBA6310. Lineage (NCBI taxonomy): Bacteria > Pseudomonadati > Pseudomonadota > Gammaproteobacteria > Pseudomonadales > Pseudomonadaceae > Pseudomonas > Pseudomonas sp. UBA6310. Next base: position 28,073 of record NZ_DJTK01000053.1, read on the forward strand.
AGATCCGCTGGCGCGGCCCGCGTCTCCTGGCTCTGGTGCCACAGCAACTGGCGTTCTACGCCGGCCTGAAGGTGCGCGAGAACCTCGAGCTGTTCGCCGACCTCTACCGCCTGCGCGGCGCCGAACGCCGCGACCTGATGGAACGCTGCATCGCCAACACGGCGCTGGAAGACAAGCTGTCGCGCCGCGCCGAGCGACTCTCCGGCGGCGAGCAGCGCCGCCTGAACTTCGCCATCGGATTGCTGCAACCGGCCGCGCTGTACCTCTTCGACGAAGCCACCGTGGGCGTCGACGCGCGCAGCCGCCAGTTGCTCCTGGGCGCCGTGGAGGCGCTCACCGCCAGCGGCAAGGCGGTGATCTACACCAGTCACTACCTCGAGGAAGTCGAGCGCGTGGCGCAACGCATCTTCCTGCTGCACGAAGGCCGCGTGCGCCTCGATGTGGACAAGCGGGAGTTGCTCGGCGATGAACACGGCCTGTTGCTGGAGTGGCCCCGACAGGCTCCGCCCGGCCTGGATGAGCTGCTCGCCGGGTTGCAACTGACGGCGGAGACGATCCCCAACGGAATCCGCATCGCCGCGCTGGACGGCCATCAGCTCCAGGCCATCAGCGACTTCATCGCCAGGCAGGACGAGTTGCCCAGCCTGCTGCGCTTCGGTCGCCCGTCGCTCGAGCAACTGTACCTGCGCCTCAACGGAGGAAGGCTGTGAGACTGCGCGCCCTGGTCCGCAAGGAAGGGCTGCTGCTGGCCCGCGATCCGCATGCGCTGGCGGTGCTGTTCATCATGCCGGCGCTGTTCCTGCTGCTGATGGCCTTCGCCATGTCCAGCTACCTGCAGGACCGCCCGCCGCCGCTCAGCCTGGTGCTGGAGGCGCCGCAGGCCAGCGACTCGAGCCGCTTCTTCGCCGACGCCCTGCAGGCGCAGCTGCCCGACAGCCGCCTGCTCGCCGACAGCCCCGAGGCGCTGAGCCGGGTGATCCTCCCGGCGGACTTCGACAGCACATTGCTCGATACGCCGCACCAGGGGCCGACGCTGAGCTTCCCGGCGCGGGTCGACAGCCTGTCGCGCCAGCGCGTGCGCGGCGCGGTGACCATCGCCCTGGCGCAGACCCGCCTGCTCGCCTACCTGCAGGACAGCGGCGCGCTGGACGGCGACCTCACGCCGACGCAGCGCCTGCAACTGGTTCAGGAGCGCACGCAGAGCACGATCGAGGAACAGGACCAGTTGCTCAGCGGCGAGCTCAGCGGCCGCGCCAATGCCACCCAGCTGAGCGTGCCGGCCTGGCTGATCTTCGGCATGTTCTTCGTGGTGCTGCCGATGGCGGGCGGATTCCAGCGCGAACAGGCGAGTGGCACCCTGCTGCGCTTTCGCGGCCTCGGCCTGAGCCTCGCCACGCTGGCCCTGAGCAAATTGCTGCCCTACCTGGCGATCAACCTGCTGCAGTTCGCCCTGCTTCTTGCCCTCGGTCACTACGGGCTGCCGCTGCTCGGCCTGCCCGCGCTGAGCCTGCCCGGCAGCCCGTTGGCCTATGCCGTGCTGGCGCTGAGCATCGGCCTCGCCACCGGCAGCCTCGGCTTGTTGCTGGCGGCCCTGGCGCGTAGCGCCGAACAGGCGCTGTTGCTCGGCGGCGGGCTGAATATAATCCTCGCCGCGCTCGGCGGGATCATGGTCCCGAAGAGCGTGATGCCCGCCGCGATGGCCCGACTGGCCGATCTTTCGCCGATGAGCTGGGCGCTGGACGCCTTCCTGACCCTGCTGGTGGGCCACGGCTCGCTGGCCGACGTCGCCCCCTACTGCGCGCGCCTGCTGCTCTTCGCCCTGGTGCTGGGCGCTGGCGGGTTGTTCCTGTTCCGTAAACGAGTGCAGCAAACGCAATGGACAACACACAACTAGAAGAACAGCTCAAACGTCTGCTGATCGTCGAATGCGACAAGGAAGACGATATCGACTGGCAGAGCATCACCGACGACGAGCCGCTGTTCGGCCAGAAAAGCCGGGTACAGATGGACAGCCTCGACGCCCTGCAGGTCTCGCTGGCGCTCCAGCAGCACTACAACGTGCGCATCGAAGGCGCCAAGGACGGCCGGCGCATCCTCAACAGCATCGCCAGCATCGCCGCCTTCATCAGGCAGCAGCAGTGACGCCGGTCTACCTGCAGCGCGGCGCCCTGCACTGCGCGCTGGGAAACGACCTGGCCACCGCCAGCCGGGCACTGCGTGAAGGTGAGCGGGCGACTGGCCGCGAGTTCGTGCTGCATGAAGTACAGCAGCCGCGCACCTACCTGAATGTACCGGCGAGCGAGGAAAGCCTCGACCAACGCCTGGATCGGCTGCTGGGCGAAACCCTCGGCGCCGATTGCGGCGTGCTGGACGACTGCCTGCTGATTGTCGCCAGCACCGCGCTGGATATCGTCGAGCTGGAAACCCTGGCGGCGGAGCGCGGCGGGTTCGTGCCAGACGACTCCACCTCACTGGATCGGCTTGCCGGGCAGCTGCGCGAGCGCTGGGGGTTCGCCGAGGCTTACACGCTGAACACCGCCTGCACCAGCGCCGCCAACGGCCTGCTGTATGGCGCCCGTCAGTTGGCCGCCGGGCCGTTTATCCGTGTGCTGGTACTAGCCTTTGAAACGCCGAGTGCCGTGGCCATGCAAGGCTTCGGCGCCCTCAACCTGCTGAGCCCCAGCGGCCGCTACCGTCCGTTTCACCCCGGGCGCGACGGCCTGGTGCTCGGCGAAACCTACTGCGCCGCCCTGCTCGGGCTGGAACCCGGCAGCGCGCCGCTGGCCCTCCTGCTCGGCGGCTTCAGCGCCTGCGACATCACCAGCCTGACCACCACCCGCGAAGACGGCAGCCATATCGACTGGGTGATGCGAAAAGCCCTGGCCAGCGCCGGGCGCGATGCCGGCGATATCGCCCTGATCAAACTGCACGGCACCGCCACCCAGGCCAACGACCACGCCGAAACCAACGGCATGCTCAGCCTCTATCCCGAGCGCATGCCGGCGCTGTGCGTGCTCAAACCCTGGCTCGGCCACACCCTCGGCGCCTGCGGCCTGAGCGAAACGCTGCTGTTGATGCACGCCCTGCAACAGGGGCCGTTGCCGGGGCTGGACTACGCCACCGAGGCCAGCCTGCCGCTTGGCAACCAGCCCGTGCACCTGGCCGATGACGCGTTGGTGCTGGCCAACTTCTTCGGTTTTGGCGGCAACAACGCCAGCCTGGTGCTGCAAGGCTGCGGGGGTGAGCAATGACGGTCATCGCCGCCAGTGAAATCAACGGCCTGGCCACGACCGGCGACAAGGACCTGAAAGCCGCGCTGAGCCAGCACCTGAGCAACCCGCCGCGGCGCATCGACCGGCTGATCTTTCAGGCGCTGCTGGGCGGTGCGTTGATCAAGGCAGGCATCCGCAGCGACTGCGGCCTGTACCTCGCCTCCCACCACCCCGCTCGGCCGACCATGATCGCCCTGCTGGAATCGGTGTGCGTGCAGCACAAGCAGCCCAAGCCGTTCGAGTTCGTGAACAGCGTCAGCAATGCCGCCGGCTTTCATGTGGCGCAGCAGTTGGGGCTGGAAGGACCGAATCTGTTCATCGGCGCCGGGGCGAAGGTGTGGTCGCAGCTGTCGAATCTGGCGCGGCTGGATTTGCAGGATGGGGTGGTCAGCCAGGCGCTGCTCCTGGTCGTGGATGAGCGCGGGGATTTTTGTGTGCGGGGGGTGTTGCTGGAGGGGCGCGATGTTCCGGCCGCCGATAGCTTCGAAGCGCTGACGGCGGGGGTTGAAGTGCGACGCCTCGCGCTCGGCGCCACGCTCTGACCCGCCGCCCTCTCCCCTAGCCCCTCTCCCGCAAGCGGGCGAGGGGAACTGATCGCAAATCTCCCGGCCAACGCGGCCTGGCCCCCTCTCCCGCTTGCGGGAGAGGGCGGGGGAACCGACCACCTATCTCCCAGCCAACACGGACTGGCCCTCTCCCGCTTGCGGGAGAGGCCGGGGGAACCAATCACCTATCCCCCAGCCAACGCTGGCTGGCCCCCTCTCCCGCTTGCGGGAGAGGCCGGGGGAACCGATCACCTATCTCCCAGCCAACGCGGACTGGCCCTCTCCCGCTTGCGGGAGAGGCCGGGGGAACCGATCACCTATCCCCCAGCCAACGCGGACTGGCCCCCTCTCCCGCTTGCGGGAGAGGGCGGGGGAACCGATCACCTATCCCCCAGCCAACGCGGATTGGCCCCCTCTCCCGCTTGCGGGAGAGGGCGGGGGGAGAGGGCCAGCCAACGCACGATTCGCTCGGCCATACGCCGGCATCAGCCCTTGCGCTTCGCCCACGCCCCCAGTTCTTTCATCAACGCCCGCTCCTGCAAGGCAATCCCCCGCAACGAATCGGCAATCGGCGCGAAGTTCGGCGCTTCGGTTTTGCTGCGGCTGGCCCGTACACAGGCCGAGGCAAACTGGCGCCAGTCGTCACCGATGGCGGTCAGCTGTGCCGAGGCTTCACCCAGGGTCGCGTCGCCCAGCTTCTCGCCGGCCTCCTGGAGGAAGCTGGCGTACATGAAGCGAAAACCCGCACCGCCGGTGCCGATCTCTTCCTGCATGCGCACGATGTGGGTCAGGTACAGCCGGTTGTACTTGGCCTGCGCCGGATCTAGCCGGGCGACGCGATCGGCCAGGTGCTGGATGCCGCGAATGCCGATCCACGGCAGCGGCATGCCGTCGAGGATGCGCGTAGTGGCCAGCACGCTCTTGCGGATCAGGCGATCCCAGTCCTGTTCCAGCGGCACGTCGTCGAGCCAGTACATCAGGCCCTTGGCGGCCAGCGCGCCCTTGGCGAAGCGCGCCTTCTGCAGATCCTCGGCGGCGCAGCGCATCGGCTGCTCGAACACCGGGTCGCTGATCAGGTACTCGTTGCCCTCGCGGCCGTAGGCCAGCAGGTTGTGCGCATTGAAGTGAAAGCGCATTTCCGGCGGGAAGTACGGCAGCCAGAACACCGAACTCTGCAGACCGGCGAGGCGCCCGGCGTCGAGCGCCGCGTCCAGTTCGCGGCGGCCCTGCTCCGGGTTGCCGAAGGTGCGGCTGTGCAACCGCGCGCCGAGGCGCTTGCTCAGGGTTTTGATCAGGTGACGCGGCGGCATGCGGTAGGCGATCAGCGGCATGCCGCTGAGCTTGACGATCGGCAGGTAGGCGAACGCCAGCCCGGAGGCCAGGCCGAACGCCATCGGCTCGCTCATCGGCAGCCCGGCGTGGGTCAGCAGGCTGGCCATCACGCCACTTTCGCAATGGGCGCTCTGGCGGTGTTGGAAAACGGTCATGCCAAATCCTTCTGGTAGCCCAGCAGTTCCTCGAGCGGCAGACCGAACGCCTCCGCGTAACGCGCCAGGATCGATGCCGGCAGACGGCGGTACACCTCCGCACGGAAGTGCCGGCGGATGCGCCACTGCCAGAGGCCGGTGATCTGCCCCAGCGCCGGTTCGTCCAGACGATAGCGGTACATCAGGCATTTCAGCGGCGATGCCTCGCCACGCTGCCAGGCGCCCAGCGCCTCGGCCTCGTGGGCCTCCATCTCGGCGACCGCCAGTTGCGTGGCATAGGCCTCGGGCTCCCAGCCATCGCTCTGCGCGCGCTGGTAGTGGCCGCTGGCATCCACCGCGTAGACCAGCTTGCTGTGCCCGCCGTAGGTGGAGCTGTGGTCCTGCGGGACCTCGTCAAGCTTCATCGCCGACCACCGTCAGGTGCATGAAGGCGCTGGAGAAGCGCCCGCTTTCCGGCACGTAGCAGAGCAGCCGCTCGCCGCTGCGCAGGCCGCCGCCGTTGAACAGCTCCTCGAGCATGATGAAGATCGAGGCCGCGCCGGTGTTGCCCTTGCGGGTCAGGTTGGTGAACCAGCGTTCCTGGGGGATCGGCAGATCGGCGTTGGCCAGGCCGACGGCGAGGCGCTCGCGGAAGAACTGCGAGGAGTAGTGCGGGAGGAAATGCTCGATGTCGCCGACGCGCAGTTCGCGGCGCGCCATGATCCGCTGCAACGCCTGCTCGACGGTGTACTTGACGATGTTCTCGTTGAGCAGCTTGACGTTCTGCTTGATCGCCATCACCGAGCGGCGGTTGCGTTCCTCGGCGTCGAAGCGGCTCCAGCCCGTCAGTTGGTCGTCCTGCATGTCGGCGCCGGCGTACATGCACGGCGGCATCTGGTCGGCGAAGGAGTAGATGTCGATCCAGTCGACGCGCAGGCTCAGCCCGCGCGCATTCGGCTGGCCCTGCAGGAGCACCGCGCCGGCGCCGTCGGAGAGCATCCAGCGCAGGAAGTCCTTCTCGAAGGCGATCTCCGGGTGGCTTTCCAGGTCGTCGACGCGGCTTTCGTATTCGGCGTTGAAGTTGCGCGCCTGCATCAGCGTCGAGGCCACCTCCGACCCGCAGGCCACGGCGTGGCGGCTCTCGCCGCTGGCGACGCTCATCCAGGCGTATTTCAGCGCGCTCATGCCGCACAGGCAGATACCGGCGGTGGACACCACCTCACAGGGGGGATTGCCCAGTTCGCCGTGAACCATCACCGCGTGGTTGGGCATCACCTGATCGGGCGAGGAACTGCTGGCGACCAGGCAATCGAGCGCGTCCAGCTCGAAACCCTCCCCGGCCAGGCCGCGGATCGCCTCGGCGCTGAGCTGCGCGTTGCTCATGCTTGGCTCGCCCGTGGCGGGGTCGATCACGTAATGGCGCTGGGTGATGCCGTTGCTGCGCAGGACCAGCTTGCGCGCCCGCGACGGCTTGCCGCCGACCAGGCCCAGGCGCGCCTCCATCTGCTCGTTGTCGACGGCGTCGTGGGGCAGGAAGGCACTGATGCGATTGATGAATACAGGTTGAACCACGGGATTCCTCGGTCAAGTCACTCGCCGGACGGGCCGGCGAAGTAGTCCTTTTGACGCTGCGTCCGCGCCTTGAACAGCGGCGCCAGCACCTTCTTCAGCAGTGCGCCGACGGGCACCACGGTGATGATCAGGCTGATCAGAAAGACGATATAGAGCACCAGCCCGGCGCCGCGTCGACGGCTCTGTTGCGGGCCCAGCGCGCTGAGCAGGCGGCTCCACAGCTGAAAGCTGCGGTTGCCCACGGTCTCGCTGCCGATCAGTTTCTCGTCCACCTTCACCGCACCGAGCCCACGCAACATGGGTTGTTCGAGTGGCAGCGCATCGGCCGACAGGCGCCGCGCGATGGCCTCGCCAAAACGGCTGGCCGCGCTGATCTCCGCGTCCGCGATACCGGCTTCAGGCACCCAGTGATAGGGCTTGCGGCGGCCGGTGAACATCCACAGCGGCGTGGCGAGGAAGCTGGCGGCGGTACCGCATGCATCGGTGAGGGCAACGTTGTCGAGCAGACGCGCGCCCAGCTGTGCCAGCCTGGCCTTGACCTTCTCCTGCGCCATCAGCCACATGTTGCGACAGCCGATCAGCGTCACCACGGGCCGCCCGCGCAGCAGGCGCGCCGCCTCCGGTGACGCGAGGAAGCTGGTCAGCGGTAGTGACGGCGAAAGGAACCAGACCTGGTAGGCAAGGATGATCAGGTCGTAGTCTTTCCCGGCATCCACCGCCAGAGGCCGCAGCGGCTGCGGCTTCATCAGCACGGTTTCGGGAAAGATGCGGAAAAAACCGAGAAACGGCCAGGGGAACGGGTAAGGTTGGACGGGCTCGAGCGGCAGGAAATCCACCTGGATGCCGGCATCCGCCTGCAACGGCGCGCAAACCGATTGAACCAGCCGATTCAACTGGCCGGTTTGCGAGTAATGGACCACCAGCACCTGACGCATACCCTGCCAATTCCCTGCAAAATGTTGCGAATTATGCCACAGACCTTTTTTCGAACCGTAACCCGGACGACATATTGCGCGCTGCTATGGATGGCCCTGGGCGGGACGGCGTTGGCCGGCGATATCCGCCTGGTTCTCGAGGGACGACAGAAGGCCGGCGACGTGCACGTCGCGCTGCTGCCTGGCGACAACAGCCCGGACTGGGCGGAGCAGCCCCTGCGCACGCTGCAGGGCAACGAGGCGGTTCTGGTGCTGCGCGAAGTGCCCGCCGGCCACTACGCCGTGCAGGTCTACCAGGACCTCGACGGCAACGGCCAACTGAACCTCAGTCCACGCGGCCTGCCGCTGGAGCCGGTGGGGTTTTCCGGCAACCCCTCGCTGCTAGGCGGCAAGCCCCGACCCGAGCAGTGCCTGTTCACCCACGGCGAGCGGGACACCGTGCTGAGCATCCGCCTGCAAAGTCGCCGCCAGTAGGCTACGGCTGTCGCCAGATCAGCTGGCTGACGTCGTATCCCTGCTCGCGGGCCACGCCGAGCAGGCGCTCGCGGGTGGCGGCGTCGACCTCGGGCGTGCGCGAGAGCAGCCACAGGTACTTGCGGTTCGGGTGGCCGACGAGCGCGGTGCGGTAGTCGTCGTCCAGGTAGAGCACCCAGTACTCGCCGCGGGTCAGGTTGGGGAAGAGCCTGCTGAACCAGTTGTCGAAACGCACCCAGAGCTTGTCCGTGCGCCCCTCGACCTGCGGCACGGCCTCGCCGACCGCCTCCTGCCATTCGCCACTGGCGGTCTTGCAGCGGTTGCGCACGCCGACGGCGCCATCGGCCCGCAGGCTGTAGCGGGCCTCGGACTGCACGCAATTGCGCTGGAAGAACATCGGCAGGCGCGCCAGTTCGTACCAGGTGCCCTGGTAGCGCTGCAGGTCGACCGCAGCGACGGTACGCGGCGGCGATGGCGCATCGCCGGACGCGCAGGCGCTGAGCAGCAGGGCGGCGAAGACAGCGAATAGCAGGCGCATGGCGAACTCCTTTATTTGAGGCCCTGGCCGGAGAACATCACCACCTTGCCGGCGGCGTACTGCACGCTGATGAAGGTTTTCTGGTCGCCCCAGGTGCAGCTGGACACGCCCATGGCGCCTGAACATTCGGTCGGCTCGCCGAGCAGCGCCTCGACTTCGGCCTTGCTCATGCCGGGGCCGATCTTGGCGTAGTTTTCCTGGTTGATCTTGCTGCAGCCGGCTATCAGCAGGCAGGCCAGTACGGCGGAGAAGCGCAAGGACATGGTGTGATGCTCCTGATTGGAAAGACCGCGGCTCAGAAGCGCGAACCGGGCCGACGCAGAAAGTCTTTTTCCTCCTCGGTGGACAGCCGACCGAGGATCTCGTTGCGATGGGGAAAGCGACCGAAACGGGCGACGACGTCGCGATGCTTGCGGGCGAAGGCGAGGAAGTCGTCGAAGATCGCGCGCTCCTCGTCGCGGTGCAGGTCCGCGAGTGCGGCGAACGCCACCACGCCGCGTTCCTGGCGACCGAGGTCCTCGGCGTGCTCCAGCACCAGGTAGCAGAACACCTGCCGGATCGGCGCCAACGCGCCTGCCAAACCGTGCGCCAGGCCGCGATCGAGCAGCGCCTGGGCAGCGGCGTCACCGGCGAAGGCTTCGGGCTTGCCGCGATGGATCATCCGGGGAAGCTGGTCGAGCAGGATCAGCAGCGCCAGCCAGCCGTCGGGCGTCTGCGCCCAGTCGCTCAGCCCGCCCTGCAACGCCTGGGCGGCGAGCCCGCCAAAGCGTTCGCGGGCTTCGGCATCCTGAGCCTGGCGGTAGCCGAACCACAGGCGGTTCCGCTGCGCGGCGATCTGGCTCGCCGTGCCGCCCTCGCCGAACCACCACTGCAGCAGCGGTTGCCAGGGCGCAGGCGTTCCGGAGTCAGGCCTGATGGTGATACCCGGTGACGCGCTCGACCTCTTCCTTGGAGCCGAGGTAGACGGCGACACGCTGGTGCAGCGAGGTCGGCTGGATATCGAGGATGCGCTGGTGGCCGTCGGTGGACGCGCCGCCGGCCTGCTCGATCAGCATCGACATCGGGTTGGCCTCGTACATCAGGCGCAGCTTGCCGGGCTTGGACGGATCGCGCGAATCGCGCGGGTACATGAACAGGCCGCCACGGGTCAGGATGCGATGCACGTCGGCCACCATCGAGGCGATCCAGCGCATGTTGTAGTCCTTGCCCAGCGGGCCGGCCTTGCCTTCGAGCAACTCGTTCACGTAGCGCTGCACCGGGGCTTCCCAGTGGCGCTGGTTGGACATGTTGATGGCGAACTCGGCGGTGCTTTCCGGTACGCGGATGTCGTCGTGGGTGAGCACCCAGCTGCCCATCTCGCGGTCCAGGGTGAAGCCCTTCACGCCGTCGCCCAGGGTCAGGATCAGCATGGTCTGCGGACCGTAGATGGCGTAACCGGCGGCAACCTGCTTGGTGCCGGGCTGGAGGAAGGCTTCCTCGCCCAGCGGCTCGTTCTGGCTGAAGCATTCGCCCGGGCAGCGCAGCACCGAGAAGATGGTGCCGACCGAGACGTTGACGTCGATGTTAGAGGAGCCGTCCAGCGGGTCGAACGTGAGCAGGTAGGCGCCTTTCGGATACTGGCCGGGAATCTGGTAGGCGTTGTCCATTTCTTCGGACGCCATGCCGGCCAGGGTGCCGCCCCACTCGTTGGCTTCCAGGAGGATTTCGTTGGAGAGCACGTCGAGCTTTTTCTGCACTTCGCCCTGCACGTTCTCGGTGCCCATGCTGCCCAGCACGCCGCCCAGCGCGCCCTTGGAGACCGCATGGCTGATTTCCTTGCAGGCGCGCGCCACCACCTCGATGAGGAAGCGCAGGTCAGCCGGCGTGTTGTGACTGCGGGTTTGCTCGATCAGGTAGCGGCTGAGGGAAACGCGGGACATGGAGGACTCCAGGTATGAAGGGGGGGAAAACCCGCGCAGTTTAGCGCGACTCGGCAGGCAATGCTGCGTCAGACCGGGCTACCCCCGCGGAGTTCAGCGAAGCGGCGCAGGGCGTCTCGCCCGCGGGGTTCGTCCATCACGCGCCTTATGCCCGCAGCGCGCAGCGCCAGCACCTTTTCCCGCGCCCATGAAAAAGCCCCGCCGGGGCGGGGCTTCTGCTCAACTAGAAGACAGAACCAGCTCACGATCTCGCGAGCTAGAGCCAGCCAAGGCCTGGGTGGCCCCGCGGAAATGCCTGAGGACGCGGAGTTTACGAGTTGTAAATGAGCAGTACTCGTTTCACTCGCCCTCCGGACCGCGATGAAGCGCGTTAGCCGCAAGCGGCTTACCGAAAGCATTTCCAACGCCGGATGGCCGACGCGCAGCAAATCGTGGGTTGGTTCTTACAGGCCGGCGGCGGCGCGCAGTGCCTCTGCCCGGTCGGTCTTTTCCCAGGTGAAGGTGGTGAAGGTGTCGTCGCCCAGCGTGACCTGCTCCGGCGTGCGGCCGAAGTGGCCGTAGGCGGCGGTGGCCCGGTACATCGGGTGCAGCAGGTCGAGCATCTTGGTGATCGCGTAGGGACGCAGATCGAAGTGCTCGCGGACCAGGGCGATGATCTTGTCGTCGCCGATCCTGCCGGTGCCGAAGGTGTTGATCGAGATCGAGGTCGGCTGGGCCACGCCGATGGCATAGGACACCTGGATTTCGCAGCGCTCGGCGAGGCCGGCGGCCACGATGTTCTTCGCCACGTAGCGGCCGGCGTAGGCGGCCGAGCGGTCGACCTTGGACGGGTCCTTGCCGGAGAACGCGCCACCGCCGTGACGGGCCATGCCGCCGTAGGAGTCGACGATGATCTTGCGCCCGGTCAGGCCGCAGTCGCCCACCGGCCCGCCGATGACGAAGTTGCCGGTCGGGTTGATGTGGAACTGGGTGCCCTTGTGCAGCAGCTCGGCCGGCAGCACGTGCTTGATGATCAGCTCCATCACGCCGTCGCGCAGGTCGGCCAGCGTGACGTCCGGGTTGTGTTGGGTGGACAGCACCACGGCGTCGATGCCGACCACCTTGCCGTTCTCGTACTGGCAGGTGACCTGGGATTTCGCGTCCGGGCGCAGCCACGGCAGCAGGCCCGACTTGCGCGCCTCGGCCTGGCGCTGGACCAGCGCGTGGGAGAAACGGATCGGCGCCGGCATCAGCACGTCGGTTTCGTCGCTGGCGTAGCCGAACATCAGGCCCTGGTCGCCGGCGCCCTGGTCTTCCGGCTTGGCGCGGTCGACGCCCTGATTGATGTCCGGGGACTGCTTGCCGATGATGTTCATCACGCCGCAGGTGGCGCCGTCGAAGCCGACGTCGGAGCTGGTGTAGCCGATGTCGCAGATGACGTCGCGGACGATCTGCTCCAGGTCGACCCAGGCGCTGGTGGTGACTTCGCCGGCGACGATGGCCACGCCGGTCTTGACCAGGGTTTCGACGGCCACGCGGGCGTGCTTGTCCTGGGTGATGATGGCGTCGAGGACGGCATCGGAAATCTGGTCGGCGATCTTGTCCGGATGTCCTTCGGACACCGACTCGGAGGTAAACAGGGAATATTCGCTCATCGATCGGTTCCTATTCTTTACCGGTTGATGTGGGGTGATCGGGCTTGGCGAAGTGCCGAACCTGGATCTGGAAGCCGTTTCTCAGGCCAATGTAGAGACTCTCGCCGCTGGCGAGCCCCGCGGCATCGGCCCAGCGGGCCAGGTCGTCCTGCTCGAAACCCAGCCAGAGATCGCCGCAGGCCGTCCTGGCCCAGCTCTGGTCGTGGCTGCACAGCTCGGTGATCAGTAGGCTGCCGCCCGCCTTCACCAGCCCCGCCAGGTGTTTCAGTGCATCCGCCGGCGCCGCCAGGTGATGCAGTACGAGGTTCAGCACGACGCAATCGGCCGCTGGCTGGGGCTCGGCCAGCGCGTCGGCGAGGAGCAGTTCGACATTGTCGAGGCCCTCGCGCGCGCAGCGCCCGCGGGCCAGCTCGAGCATCGCCGGGCTGTTGTCCAGCGCGGTGACGCGGCTGAAGCGGCGCGCCAGCTCCGGCAGGAAACCGCCGTCACCGGGGCCGACCTCGATGGCCGTGGCCTGCGCCGGAAAGCTCAGCGCGTCGAGCAGCGCCAGCACGCTTTCGCGGTACTGCGGCAGCCCGGCGATCAGGTCCTGCTGGGCCTGGAAGGTGTCCGCCATGCGGGCGAAGAAATCGCGACTGGCCGCCGCGCGCTGCGCGTGCACCGCGGCGATCCGCGCCAGGCAGTCTTCCGGCAGCTGCAACTGATCGGCCTCTTCGAGCAGCGCCGCGTGCAGGCGCCCGCCGAAACTGTCGGCCTGCGGCAGCGCGCGCCGGTAGAAGATCGCATTGCCCTCGCGCCGGGTCGCCACGAGGCGCGCCTGGGCCAGCACCTTGAGGTGATGGCTGATGCCGGACTGGCCGATGGCGAAGATCTGCGCCAGTTCGAGCACGCCGAAGGAGTCGTTGGCCAGGGCGCGCAGCACGTTCAGCCGCAGCGGATCGCCGCCGGCCTTGCACAGGGCAGCCAGCTCGTCGCTCGGTTCGAACCGCAGGTGCGGCATGCGCAGGTTGTTCATAGGGACCGAAGTCTAGTCGGGGGATTTACATCGGGCAACGGCAATATCAAAAAGTTTTGATATTGCCTGCCACACGTCAACCCGCGTCGGCCAGTTCGAGGAACGCCGCTGGTGCCGGGCTCAGGCTGTCGGCCTTGCGCCAGAGCACGTGGAGGTCGCGAACGATGTGCAGGTCGCGCACATCCAGGCGCACCAGCTGGCCGCTGGCCAGTTCGCTGTCCACCACCCGCTCGGACAGCCAGGCGATGCCCACGCCGCCGGAAATCAGGTGCTTGAGCGCCTCGGTGCTGCCGATGGACATCCGCGCGCGCAACTCCAGGCCATGCTCGGCGTATGCCTGCTCGATGCTCGCCCGGGCACCGGAACCGGGCTCGCGCATGTACAGCGCGTGGCCGTCGAGTTCGGCCGCCAGCAGCCCGCTGCGCCGTGCCAGCGGATGGCTCGGCCCGACCACCGGCAGCAGCGCGTCGCGGGCGAGCAGGCGGTGCGCGTAGTCCGCCTGGGCGAAGGGGCCCTCGACGAAGCCCAGGCTGATGCTGGCGTCGTCCAGCTGATCGGTGACCACCTGGGTATTGCTCACCAGCAGCTCGACGAAGACCTCCGGGTAGCAGGCGCGGAACCGGTTGATCAGCGTCGGCAGCAGGTAGGTGCCCAGGGTGGCACTCGCGCCCAGGCGCAATTCACCGGTCTCCAGGCTGGCGAAATCGCGCAGGTCGCGCTCGGCCGCCTGCTCCAGGGAGAAGATGCGCTGGGCGTACTGGCGCAGGCGCTCACCGCCTTCGGTCAGGCTCACGCCGCGCGGCTGCCGGTCGAACAGGCTCAGGCCGATGCTGGCTTCCAGCTCTCGGATTTCGCGGGTCACCGCCGGCTGGCTGATGAACAACCTGGCCGCACCGGCGCTGATGCTGCCGGCTTCGGCTACGGCGAGGAACACACGGAGATGATGAAGATTCATACGGATTAGGCATGCGATGAATGCTGAATATGTATTTTTAATATGGCACGCCGATTTATAGGCTGGCGACCTTTGCTGACCCAGCCGCCCGGAGCCGCCGCAATGCCTCGCCCCTTCACCCGCCTGCCCGAACCCTGGGCCTTCGTCCGCCACTTCACGCCCAACTGGTTCGCCATGACCATGGGCACCGGCGTGCTGGCACTGGTCATCGCCAACCTGCCATGGGCCTTCGCCGGGCGCGACGACCTGGCCTTTGCCCTCTGGCTGATCAATGCGCTGCTGTTCGTGACCTTCAGCCTGCTGTTCGCCGCCCGCTGCCTGCTGTTCCGCGACACCTTCATGCCGATGCTCACGCACCCGGTGCAGTCGATGTACCTCGGCGCGATCCCGATGGGCCTGGCGACGCTGATCAGCGGCATGACGCTGTTCGGCGCGCGGCACCTGGGCAACGGCGTCTATCCGCTGGCGCAGGCGCTGTGGTGGGTCGATGCGCTGCTGGCGATGGGCACCGCGATGCTGGTGCCGTACCTGATGTTCACCCGCCAGGACCACGCGCTGGAGAAGCTGACCGGCGTCTGGCTGCTGCCGATCGTCGCACCCGAGGTGGCCGCCAGCGCAGCCGGCGTGCTGGTGCCGCACCTGTCGGCGGAAGCCGCCCGGCAGATGCTCGCGGTGGGCTACCTGATGTGGGGCATGTCGCTGAGCCTGGCGTTCTCGCTGATCACCCTGGTGCTGCTGCGCCTGGCGCTGCACAAACTGCCGGACACCGATTTCGCCGCCACCAGCTGGCTGCCCCTGGGGCCGCTGTCCACTGGTTGCCTGGGCCTGCTGAGCATGGGCCGCGATGCCCCGCTGGCGTTCGCCGGCACGCCTCTGCAGGGCGCCGCCGAACTCGCTCGCGACATCGGCCTGATCGGCGGCCTGGCGCTGTGGGGCGCGGCGCTCTGGTGGCTGGTCGCGGCGACGCTGTTCACCCGCCACTACCTGCGCGACCGCATGGCCTTCAACCTCGGCTGGTGGGGCTTCACCTTCCCGCTCGGGGTATTCAGCCTCGCCACGTTCGAGCTCTACCGGCTGACCGCGCTGTCGCTGTTCGGCGTGATCGGCTCCGCCACGGCGCTGCAACTGATCGCCGTCTGGACGCTGGTGATGCAGCGCACGCTTCGCGGCATCTGGCACGGCGAGCTGTTCAGCGCGCCCTGTCTGCGCAGAGCCGCCTGAAGCGCCGCGCACGCCCGGCTGGCCGGCTCTGGCTCGGCGGCTCGCAGGCAGGCTCCTGGGCGAGCGCGATCGGCAGATGAGGAGGCGCGGAGAATCGCCGGTCGACCGTCCGCGCTTCCGTCATTGCCCGATCACCTCCCGCTAAGCGAAAATAGCCGCCCTTTTTCGTCAGCCGTCTTTTACAAGACCCGCAGGAGATCAGCGATGCCCAGCCGTCGTGAGCGTGCCAATGCCATTCGTGCCCTGAGCATGGATGCCGTGCAGAAAGCCAACAGCGGCCACCCCGGTGCCCCCATGGGCATGGCGGACATCGCCGAAGTGCTCTGGCGCGACTATCTCAAGCACAACCCGAGCAACCCGCACTGGGCCGACCGCGACCGTTTCGTGCTGTCCAACGGCCACGGTTCGATGCTGATCTACTCGCTGCTGCACCTCACCGGCTACGACCTGTCCATCGACGACCTGAAGAACTTCCGCCAGCTGCACAGCAAGACGCCGGGCCACCCGGAGTTCGGCTACGCGCCGGGCGTCGAGACCACCACCGGCCCGCTCGGCCAGGGCATCGCCAACGCCGTCGGCTTCGCCCTGGCGGAGAAGATCATGGCCGCCCAGTTCAACCGTGACGGCCACAGCATCGTCGACCACAACACCTACGTGTTCCTCGGCGACGGCTGCATGATGGAAGGCATCAGCCACGAAGTCTGCTCGCTGGCCGGCACCCTCGGCCTGGGCAAGCTGATCGCCTTCTACGACGACAACGGCATCTCCATCGACGGCGAAGTCCACGGCTGGTTCACCGACGACACCCCCGCGCGCTTCGAAGCCTACGGCTGGCAGGTGATCCGCAACGTCGACGGGCATGACGCCGACGAAATCAAGATGGCCATCGACACCGCGCGCAAGAGCGCGCAGCCGACGCTGATCTGCTGCAAGACCATCATCGGCTTCGGCTCGCCGAACAAGCAGGGCAAGGAAGAAAGCCACGGCGCCGCCCTCGGCGTCGACGAAATCGCCCTGACCCGCGCCGCGCTGGGCTGGAACCACGCCCCCTTCGAAATTCCCGCCGACATCTACGCCGAGTGGAATGCCAAGGAAGCCGGCGTCGCCGCCGAAGCCGAGTGGAACCAGCGTTTCGCCGCCTACTCCGCCGCCTACCCGGAACTCGCCAACGAATTCGTCCGGCGCATGGCCGGCGAGCTGCCGGCGGACTTCTCGGAAAAAGCCTCCGAGTTCATCCGCGCGGTCGCCGACAAAGGCGAGACCATCGCCAGCCGCAAGGCCAGCCAGAACTGCCTGAACGCGTTCGGCCCGCTGCTGCCGGAGCTGCTCGGCGGCTCCGCCGACCTCGCCGGTTCCAACCTGACCCTGTGGAAAGGCTGCAAGCCGGTGGTTCAGGAAGACGCCTCGGGCAACTACATGTACTACGGCGTCCGCGAATTCGGCATGAGCGCGATCATGAACGGCATCGCCCTGCACGGCGGCCTGATCCCCTACGGCGCGACCTTCCTGATGTTCATGGAATACGCGCGCAACGCCGTGCGCATGGCCGCACTGATGAAACAGCGCGTGCTCTTCGTGTTCACCCACGACTCCATCGGCCTGGGCGAAGACGGCCCGACCCACCAGCCGGTCGAGCAACTGACCAGCCTGCGCACCACGCCTAACCTGGACACCTGGCGTCCGGCCGATGCGGTGGAAGCCGCGGTAGCCTGGAAGCACGCCATCGAGCGCAAGGACGGCCCGAGCGCGCTGATCTTCTCGCGCCAGAACCTGCCGCATAACCTGCGCGACCACGAAACCGAGGCGGCCATCAGCCGTGGCGGCTATGTGCTCAAGGGCTGCGTCGGCGAGCCGGAACTGATCCTCATCGCCACCGGCTCGGAGGTCGGCCTGGCCATGGCCGCCTACGACAGGCTCACCGAGCAGGGTCGCCGGGTGCGCGTGGTGTCGATGCCATCGACCAACGTCTTCGACCAGCAGGACGCCAGCTACAAGCAGGCGGTGCTGCCGCTGGAAGTCGGTGCGCGGATCGCCATCGAAGCCGCCCACGCCGATTACTGGTACAAGTACGTCGGCCTCGAGGGCCGCGTGATCGGCATGACCGGCTACGGCGAATCGGCCCCGGCCGGCGCGCTGTTCGAGCACTTCGGTTTCACCGTCGAGAACGTCCTGGCGACGGCCGAAGAGCTGCTGGAAGACTAAAGTCGGAACGACGCCGCAGGGTGATCGGGGGCGCGGCCAGCGCCCTCGGCTACACCGGCCGGTGGATCGATAACGCGCGATCCACCCTACGGCTCCCGCCGGAATCGCCCTGCCAGGCATGTAGGATGGGTCGAGCGCCGCGACGCCCATCGCGCGTACCGATGGGCTGCACGGCTGGCCCGTCCCCCGCTCGCTTCCCCATCGAGA
Organism: Pseudomonas sp. UBA6310; assembly: GCF_002438225.1. Taxonomy (NCBI): domain Bacteria; kingdom Pseudomonadati; phylum Pseudomonadota; class Gammaproteobacteria; order Pseudomonadales; family Pseudomonadaceae; genus Pseudomonas; species Pseudomonas sp. UBA6310. Next base: position 46,028 of record NZ_DJTK01000053.1, read on the forward strand.
TCGCCATGTCCAAGCCTTTCTACAAAGTCGCCCTCAACGGCTATGGCCGTATCGGCCGCTGCGTGCTGCGGGCGCTGCACGAGCGCCACGGCGAGACGAATTTCGACATCGTCGCGCTGAACGACCTCGCCGATCAGGCGAGCATCGAATACCTGACCCGCTTCGACTCCACCCACGGCCGCTTCCCCGGCGAGGTGAGCGTCGACGGTGACTGCCTGCACATCAATGGCGACTGCGTGAAGGTGCTGCGCGAGCGCACGCCGGAAGCCATCGACTGGCGTGCGCTGGAGGTGGACCTGGTGCTGGAGTGCTCGGGCGCCTACAACACGCGCCGCGAGGCGCAGCGCTTCATCGATGCCGGCGCGCCGCGCGTGCTGCTGTCGCAACCGATGGCCAGCGAGGCCGACATCGACGCCACCGTGGTCTTCGGCATCAATCAGGCGTGCCTGAGTGGCGGCGAGAAGCTGGTCTCCAACGCCTCCTGCACCACCAACTGCAGCGTGCCGTTGCTGAAACTTTTGAACGATGCCGTAGGTCTTGAATACGTTTCCATCACCACGATCCACTCCGCGATGAATGACCAGCCGGTAATCGACGCCTATCACCACGAGGACCTGCGCCGCACGCGCTCGGCCTTCCAGTCGGTGATTCCGGTGTCCACCGGCCTCGCCCGCGGTATCGAACGGCTGCTGCCGGAGCTGTCCGGGCGCATCCAGGCCAAGGCGATCCGCGTGCCGACGGTCAACGTGTCGTGCCTCGACATCACCCTGCAGACCGCTCGCGACACCTCCACGGAGGAGATCAACCGGATTCTCCGTGGTGCCTCGGAAAGCGGCCCATTGCAAGGCCTGCTGGCCTACACCGAACTGCCGCACGCCAGCTGCGACTTCAACCATGACCCTCATTCGGCCATCGTCGATGGCAGCCTGACCCGCGTTTCCGGCCCCCGGCTGGTGAACTTGCTGGCCTGGTTCGACAACGAATGGGGCTTCGCCAATCGCATGCTCGATGTGGCGGAACACTTCCTGCGTACTGCCCACCCTCACTGAACCGCTCATTCAAGGACCGACTCCATGACCACGCCCTTCATGAACATAGCGAAGATGACCGACCTGGACCTGCACGGTAAGCGCGTACTGATTCGCGAAGACCTCAACGTGCCGGTGAAAGAAGGTGTGGTGAAGAGCGATGCGCGCATCGTCGCGGCGCTGCCAACCCTCAAACTGGCCCTGGAAAAGGGCGCCGCGGTGCTGGTCTGCTCGCACCTGGGCCGTCCCGAGGAAGGCATCTACAGCGAAGAAGACAGCCTGGCGCCCGTCGCCGCCTACCTGGCCAAGGCGCTGGGCCGCGAGGTTCCGCTGATCAAGGATTATCTCGACGGCGTCGACGTCCAGCCCGGCCAGCTGGTGCTGCTGGAGAACGTGCGTTTCAACAAGGGCGAGAAGAAGAACACCGACGAGCTGGCGCAGAAGTACGCCGCGCTCTGCGACGTGTTCGTGATGGACGCCTTCGGCACCGCGCACCGCGCCCAGGGCTCGACCCACGGCGTGGCGAAGTTCGCCAAGGTCGCCGCCGCCGGCCCGCTGCTGGCCGCCGAACTCGAAGCCCTGGGCAAGGCGCTGAAGAGCCCCGAGCGTCCGCTGGCGGCCATCGTCGCCGGCTCCAAGGTCTCGACCAAACTCGACGTGCTGAATTCGCTGAGTCAGCTCTGCGACCAGTTGATCGTCGGCGGCGGTATCGCCAACACCTTCCTCGCCGCCGCCGGCTACAAGGTCGGCAAGTCGCTCTACGAAGCCGACCTGGTGGATACCGCCAAGGCCATCGCCGCCAAGGTCAGCGTGCCGCTGCCGGTGGACGTGGTGGTCGCCAAGGCCTTCGCCGAAGATGCCGAAGCCACCGTCAAGCCGATCGCCGACGTCGCCGATGACGACATGATCCTCGACATCGGCCCGCAGACCGCGGCGCAGTTCGCCGAGCTGTTGAAATCGTCGAAGACCATCCTCTGGAACGGTCCGGTCGGCGTCTTCGAGTTCGACCAGTTCGGCGAAGGCACCAAGGCGCTGGCCCTGGCGATCGCCGAAAGCCCGGCCTTCTCCATCGCCGGCGGTGGCGACACCCTGGCGGCGATCGACAAGTACGGTGTGGCCGAGAAGATCTCCTACATCTCCACCGGCGGCGGCGCCTTCCTCGAATTCGTCGAGGGCAAGGTGCTGCCGGCCGTGGAAATTCTGGAGCAGCGCGGCAACCGTTGAGGCCCAACGAAGCGGCCCCGGCAACCAACCGGTCCCGCCCGCTGTCTCTTGGTCTGGAACGGACCGATGGACGACGACCATGCGCTATTCATTGTTGCTGCTGTGCTGCCTAGGAGTCGCCGGTTGCGCCGGCGGCGGTTCGCCAAGTGCCTGCGAGGTGTTCAGCCCGCCGCCGTCGGAAAGCCCGACCAGCCGGGACGACCAGCGTGTTGAGGTGGCCAGCAGCGGCGACCCGACCCTGAGCAGCGATGCCTCGGAGCAGGATTGCCCCTGAGAGGAAACGGATTGAGAACGCTCATCGCGGTATCGCTGGCCAGCCTGCTGGCCGGCTGTTCGCATTGGCCGTCCACGGCGCAGACGCCCTGGACCCGGTGGAGCTGTGACAACGGCACCCGCCTGGACTGGCGCTACGCCGACAGCTCGCAGGACAGCGTCGAGATACGCCTCGGCGCCGACGCTGCACCGCAACGCCTGAAGAAGGAGCCGTCGACCTTCGGCAGCACCTACAGCGATGGCGTACTGACCTTCAACGACAAGGGCTCCGAAGGCCTGATCTACCGCGTAGCCGACGACGAATTGCTCGCCCACGGCTGCCGGGCACCTTGAACGCTGTAACCTGCTTAAACTTGAACCCGGCCCGCCCCTGAGGCAGGCTTTGCGCTTAACCCCCAGACCGGGAGAGAAAACCCCCATGGCACTCATCAGCATGCGCCAGATGCTGGACCACGCCGCCGAGTTCGGCTACGGCATTCCAGCTTTCAACGTCAACAACCTCGAGCAGATGCGCGCCATCATGGAAGCCGCGGACCAGACCGACTCTCCGGTAATCGTCCAGGCTTCGGCCGGTGCGCGCAAATACGCCGGTGCGCCGTTCCTGCGCCACCTGATCCTCGCGGCGGTGGAAGAATTCCCGCACATCCCGGTGGTCATGCACCAGGACCACGGCACCAGCCCGGACATCTGCCAGCGCTCGATCCAGCTGGGCTTCAGCTCGGTGATGATGGACGGCTCGCTGAAGGAAGACGGCAAGACCCCGTCCGACTACGAATACAACGTCCGCGTGACCCAGCAGACCGTCGCCTTCGCCCACGCCTGCGGCGTCTCGGTGGAAGGTGAACTGGGTTGCCTGGGCAGCCTGGAAACCGGCATGGCCGGCGAGGAAGACGGCGTCGGCGCGGAAGGCACCCTGGACCACAGCCAGTTGCTGACCGACCCGGAAGAAGCCGCCGACTTCGTCGCCAAGACCAAGGTCGATGCCCTGGCCATCGCCATCGGCACCAGCCACGGCGCCTACAAGTTCACCAAGCCGCCGACCGGGGACACCCTGTCGATCCAGCGGATCAAGGAAATCCACGCCCGCATCCCCGACACCCACCTGGTGATGCACGGCTCGTCGTCCGTTCCGCAGGAATGGCTGAAAATCATCAACGAGTACGGTGGCGACATCAAGGAAACCTACGGCGTGCCGGTCGAGGAGATCGTCGAAGGCATCAAGTACGGCGTGCGCAAGATCAACATCGACACCGACCTGCGCCTGGCCTCCACCGGCGCGATCCGCGAGTTCATGGCGAAGAACCCGAGCGAGTTCGACCCGCGCAAGTACCTGGCGAAAACCGTCTCCGCCATGCGTGACGTCTGCATCGCCCGCTACGAAGCGTTCGGCACCGCCGGCAACGCTTCGAAGATCAAGCCGATCTCGCTGGAAGACATGTACCTGCGTTACGCCAAGGGCGAGTTGAACCCGAAGGTCAACTAAGCCCGAGGCTGAGCCAGGGCCTGGCGCGCTGCTTCGCCGGCTGAAACGAAAATGCCCGTATCGCGAGATACGGGCATTTTTCGTTGCGGCACTCTTCCAATGCGCCCGCGCCGTAGGGTGGGCTTCAGCCCACCGACTGCGAATCGCTCCGCATCGCGTATCCCGCCCGGACAAGCTCGCGCCCGCCAACACCCGACCCGATTCGCTGTAAAAGTTCATAGCGATCCGTGCAACAGTCTGTCGCCGAATCCACGGATTTACATAGGTGACTAAGCAGTTCTATAAAGGATCTGCGACAACCTGTCGCACCCATCGACAGTCAGGAGACGCCGCTATGACCGTAACCGTGACCGAGCGTGACGACCAGCACAAATCCCGCGAAAGCCTGGCCCTGGGCAAACGCACCTGGGATGTGCATCAACAGGGCGAGCTGGTCGGTATCTTCCATACCGAAAGCGAAGCACTGAACTACCGCAACGAGCTGGAGCAAGGTGAACAACGCCGCCACGCCGCGGGCTGAACCGTCTTGTAGAAACGAGCGCGGGGCCGGGAATCGCTTCCTCGGCCCCGCGGCGTTTCCGGGCGACGCTGCCGGCTATTCCTCCGGTGCCATCACTTTCCAGATTTCCGTCGCGTACTGACGGATCGTCCGGTCCGACGAGAACCAGCCGGTGCGCGCGGTATTCAGGGCCGCGGCCCGCCACCAGGCCTTCTGGTCGTGCCACAGCTCTTCGACCCGGCGCTGGGCGTTCCAGTAGGCGTCGAAGTCGGCGCAGACGTGGAAGGTGTCATGCGCCATCAGCCCATCGATCAGGCCGGTGTAGCGCGCCGGATCGTCCGGCGAGAACACCCCGCTGCGGATCGCGTGGAGCACCTCGCCCAGGCGCGGCGACGCCGCCACCGAAGGCTCCGCCGAGAACTGCCCGTTCTGCTTGCGTGCCTGCACTTCGTCGGCGGTCATGCCGAAGATGAACATGTTGGCCGCGCCGATCTGCTCGGACATCTCCACGTTGGCGCCATCCAGGGTGCCGATGGTCAGCGCGCCGTTGAGCGCGAACTTCATGTTGCTGGTGCCCGACGCTTCCAGGCCGGCGGTGGAAATCTGCTCGGACAGATCCGCCGCCGGGATGATCCGCTCGGCCAGGCTGACGTTGTAGTTGGGCAGGAACACCACCTTGAGCAGGCCGCGCACGGTGGGGTCGCCGTTCACCGTCCGGGCGATGTCGTTGGCCAGCTTGATGATCAGCTTGGCCTGGTGATAGCTGGCCGCCGCCTTGCCGGCGAAGATCTTCACGCGTGGCACCCACTGGGTATGCGGCTCGGCGCGGATCGCCTGATACAGCGCCACGGTGTGCAGCAGGTTGAGCAGTTGCCGCTTGTACTCGTGGATACGCTTGATCTGCACGTCGAACAGCGCGTGCGGGTCGATGTAGAGTCCCAGGCGCTCCTGCACCAGCCCGGCGAGCAGTTGCTTGTTGTGCAGCCGCTGTTCGGCGAAGCGCTTGCGGAAGGCGGCCTTGTCGGCGAAGGGTTCGATCAGGCGCAGCGAGGTTTCCGGACTGTCCAGCAGCTTCTCGCCGACCGACTCCACCAGCAGCGCGGTGAGCTGCGGGTTGCTCTGGTACAGCCAGCGGCGGAAGGTGATGCCGTTGGTCTTGTTGCTGATCCGCTCCGGATAGAGCTTGTGCAGGTCGGCGAACACCGTGCTGCGCATCAGGTCGGTGTGCAGCGCGGAGACGCCGTTCACGCAGTGCGAGCCGAGGAACGCCAGGTTGCCCATGCGCACACGGCGTCCGTTGCCCTCCTCGATCAGCGAGATCGAACGCAGCAGGTCGAAGTCATGGATGTCCTTCGCCCGCAACGCATCAATGTGATAGGCGTTGATCAGGTAGATGATCTGCATGTGGCGCGGCAGCAGGCGATCCATCAGGCCGACCGACCAGGTCTCCAGCGCCTCGGGCAGCAACGTGTGGTTGGTGTACGAGAGAGTGCCAACGGTCAGCTCCCAGGCCTTGTCCCAGGCGATGCCGTGGATATCCACCAGCACCCGCATCAACTCCGGCACGGCGATCGCCGGGTGGGTGTCGTTGAGCTGGATCGAGGCGAACTCGGGCAGGTTGAGCAAGGTGCCGCGCTGTTTCAGGTGACGGCGGATCAGGTCCTGCAGCGACGCGGAAACGAAGAAATACTCCTGGCGCAGGCGCAGTTCCTGACCCGCTTCGGTGCTGTCGGCCGGATAAAGCACCCGCGAGATGCTTTCCGCGCGGGTTTCCTCGACCACCGCGCCGATGTGATCGCCGGCGTTGAAGCGATCCAGGTGCAGCTCGCTTTCGGCCCGCGCGCGCCACAAACGCAGGGTGTTCACGCTGACACCGCGCCAGCCGACGATCGGCGTGTCGTAGGCGATCGCGCGTACCGCCTCGCCCGGGCTCCACTTCTGCCGCTGCTCGCCGCTGTCGTCGACGATATTGGCGATGCTGCCGCCGAAGCCGATCAGATAGCTGACTTCAGGACGCTCGAATTCCCAGGGGTTGCCGAAATCCAGCCAGGTTTCGGTCTGTTCCTGCTGCCAGCCGTCGACGATGGCCTGGCGGAACAACCCGTGTTCGTAGCGGATGCCGTAGCCGTGCGCAGCCACGCCAAGGGTCGACATGCTTTCCATGAAGCACGCCGCCAACCGGCCGAGGCCGCCGTTGCCGAGCGCGGCGTCCGGCTCCAGGCTGCGAATGCGGTCGAGGTCGACGCCCAGGTCATGGAGCGCCGTGCGGGCCACTTCCAGCAGTCCGAGGTTGCTCAGGCTGTCGATCAGCAGCCGCCCGATGAGGAACTCCAGCGAGAGGTAATAGACCCGTTTCTGGCCCTGTCGGTAGATGTTGCGGGTGTGATCCATCCAGTGGTCGACCAAGCGATCGCGCGCGGCCAGGGCAATCGCCTCGAACCAGTCATGGTCGAAGGCATGTTCGGGGTCTTTGCCCACCGAATAGGTCAACTTGGACAGGACGGAGGCGCGGAAGGCGGCCACCTCGTCGGCTGAAACCTGTTTCTCCTGAGTCATCGGCTACGGACCTCACTGTGAACGTTGTGGAATGCATTCCCTGCGGCGACGGAGCCTCGGGCTTCCGTGGATTCCTTTCCCGGCACGTCCGAGCACTCTAGCTCGGACCTCGGCGCGGCGCGAACGCCATGCAGGGGGACTGGCAAAAAACCTGGGCATCGCTATGATCGCGCGCCCACCGGTACAACCCATGAGCAAGGCCATGAAACGCATCCCCATCGCCAATGCCGACGTCGATCGCCTCGAGACCTGGATCAAGTACCAGAAGGGTCTGTGCAACGACTGTCACGCGACCTGCTGCACGCTCCCGGTGGAAGCGCGCATCGGTGATCTGGTGCGCATGCAACTGGTGGACCAGTTCGAGATCGACGAGCCGCCCAGGCAGATCGCCCGGCGTCTGATGAAGGCAGGCAGCGTCGAGCACTTCAACCAGAAGAGCGGCCTGTTCACCCTCACCCGCCTGGCGAGCGGTGACTGCCTGTATCTGGATCGGCTCAGCCGGCGCTGCACGATCTACGAGCGACGCCCGGACACCTGCCGCAATCATCCGCAGGTCGGCCCGCGGCCGGGGCACTGCGCCTGGCAGGCCCGCCGCTGAGGCCGTATCAGGACCCGGTGGCGCGCGAGCCGTCCTGATCGACGCTGGGGATCGGCCCGTTGTCGTCACTGCCGGACTTGCCCGGCAGGCTCGGTGAGGTGCGGTCGCCGTTCTGAGGGTCGACGCCCGGTGCGCTGGGGCTGCCGTCCTGCGTATCGATGCCGGGCTCCGGGTAGACGCCCTGCTGGTGATCCTTGCTGTCCAGCGGGCTGCGGGCGCCGCTGTCCGGATGGGTGGGACCGGTGTTGTCGGCGAAGGCGGCGGTGGCGAACAGCCCGGCCAGGGTGAGGACCGCGATTCTGTGCATGCGCATGATGTCTCTCCGAAGGTGGCTACCTTCGTTCGAGGCGAGCGGGCGCGGGTGGTTCAGCGCGAAGGACCGGTGGATGCAGCCGCGCGCCGGGTGCGCGGGGTCAGCCACGGCGCAGAGCTTCGAGGATCAGGCCAGCCGGCTGTGCAGCGCGCGGCCGTTTTCCGGCATCGCCACCGCCTGCTGCAACGGCAGCTCGACGCTGAACAGCGAGCCCTCGCCGACGCAGCTGCGCACCGTGATGTTGCCGCCATGGGCCCTGACGATCTGTTTCGCGATGAACAGGCCCAGGCCCAGCCCGGCGACCTTGTCAGGGCTGCCGACCCGCTCGAACTGACTGAAGATACGCGCCTGGTCGGACTCCGAGATGCCGATGCCCTGATCCTCGACCTGCAGCAGCACCGAGGCTTCACCCGGGTTCACGCGGATCGTCACCGGTTTCTGCCGGCCATAGCGCATGGCGTTAGTCAGCAGGTTGGCCACCACCTGCTCGATGCGGAACTCGTCCCAGTAACCCATCACCGGCCCGCTGATCTCACGGTGAACCTCGTAGCCCGCCTGCGCCATCTGCGCCTCGAAATTGTCCGCCACCTTGTTCGCCAGCGCGGCTAGGTCGATCAAATCGGGGCGGATCGACAGCTTGCCGGTGCGGATGCGGCTGACATCGAGCATGTCGTCGATCAGACGGATCAGCGCGCGGACCTGCCGCTCGTCCTTTTCCACCATGCCGCGCAGCCGGTCGGGCTCGAAGGCGTCGAGATTGCCCCGGTCGAGGTACAGCCGGCGCAGTTGCACCTCAAGGATCAGGGTGTTCAACGGCGTCTTCAATTCGTGGGAAACCATCGACATGAAGTCGTCGCGCATGCGCACCGCGTGCTGCAGCTCGACCTGCGTCTGCCGCAATTCGCCCAGCAGCACCTCCTGCTCGTGACGGCTGCGCTCCAGCGCGCTGAGCTGGAGGCGCAGCGTCTTGCGCTGGCGGTACAGCTCGACGAAGACGTTGACCTTGCTGCGCACGGCCATCGGGTCCAGCGGCTTGTAGAGGAAATCCACCGCGCCGCTTTCGTAGCCCTTGAACGCGTAGTTCAGCTCGCGCCCGGCGGCGCTGACGAAGACGATCGGGATGTGCCGGGTGCGCTCGGCGCCGCGCATCATCTCGGCGAGCTGGAAGCCGTCCATTCCCGGCATCTGCACGTCGAGAATCGCCAGCGCGAATTCGTGGCGCAGCAGCAGCTCCAGGGCATCCTCGCCCGAATCGGCCTTGAATACCTCGATGTCTTCACTGCAGATCAACGCGTCGAGGGCCAGCAGGTTCTCCGGCAGGTCGTCGACGATCAGCAGTTTGGCTGGCTCCATTTCCGGCAGCATGTTCAGCGGTCCATTCGAAGCAGTAGTTGGCGAATGCCGGCGAGCGGCAGCACGTAATCGGGTTGGAACAGTTTGAGCGCCGAACGCGGCATGGTATCGGCGAGCGCCTCGGTGGGCTCCTGCACGACGGTCAGACCGCCGTAGCGGGCGATGCTGTGCAGGCCCTCGGCGCCGTCCGAATTGGCCCCGGTAAGGAGGATTCCGGCCAGCTGATCCCCCCAGACGTCCGCGGCGCTGTCGAACAATACGTCAATCGACGGCCTCGCGTAATGCACCCGCGGATCGACGCTGAGGCTGAAGGTGCGATCCATCTCCACCTGCAGGTGATACCCCGGCGGAGCGAAATACAGATGACCGGGCTTGGGCCGGTCCTTGTCGCGGGCCTCGTCCACCTGCAACGAGCAGAGCCGCTGAAAGATCTCGACGATCTGGCTGGGATGGTTCTCCGGCACGTGCTGGACCACGATCAGCGGCAGGCCGAAGTCCTCGGGCATGTCGCGCAGCATCTGGCTGAGGGCTTCCAGGCCACCGGCGGACATGCCGATGACGACCGCCTGCAGGCGCGTGGCGCGCTGCGAGAGGGTCGGGCTCATAGCTTGCGGAACACCCGTTCGCGCTTCGACACGGGCTCGAACTGCTCGGCGAAACTGGTGAAGTCGAGGCTCTCCTTGCTGCCCAGGCCAAGGAAACCGCGGTGCCCGAGCGACTCGTGGAACAGGCCGATGGCGCGGTCCTGGAGCGCGCGGTCGAAGTAGATCAGCACGTTGCGGCAGGAAATGAACTGGGTCTCGGCGAACACGCTGTCGGTGGCCAGGCTGTGGTCGGCGAAGGTCACGTGCTCGCGCAGCGACTTGTCCATCAGCACCGCGTCGTAGGCGGCGGTGTAGTAATCGGAGAACAGCCGCTTGCCGCCGGCCTTCTGGTAGCTCTCGGTGTAGGCGCGGATGCTGTCCAGGGTATAGACGCCCTGGCGCGCGCGCTCCAGCGACTGCGGGTTGATGTCGGTGGCGTAGATCAGGCTGCGTTCCAGCAGCCCCTCTTCCTTGAGCAGGATCGCCATCGAGTAGACCTCCTCGCCCGTGCTGCAGCCGGCGATCCAGATCTTCAGCGAGGGGTAGGTGCGCAATAGCGGCACCACCTGGGTACGCAGCGCCAGGTAATACGCCGGATCGCGGAACATCTCGCTGACCGGGATGGTGAGGTACTGCAGCAGCGCCATGAACGCCTGCGGGTCGTGCAGGATCTTGCCCTGGAGTTCGGACACGCTGCTGCAGCCGATGGTCCGCAGCGCCTGCACCACGCGCCGCTTCAGCGAGGCCATGGCGTAGTTGCGGAAGTCGTAGCTGTAACGCAGGTAGACCGCTTCGATCAGCAAGCGAAGCTCGATTTCCAGGGCGCGCTCGGGCATCGGCTAGAAGACCTCCAGCTTGGGCAGCCAGACGCGGATCAGCGAGAACAGCCGGTCCAGTTCGATGGGCTTGGCCAGGTAGTCGTTGGCACCGGCGCGCAGGCAGCGATCCTGGTCGTCCTTCATCGCCTTGGCGGTCACTGCGATGATCGGCAGGCGGGCGAAGCGCGGGTCCTTGCGGATCTCGGTCATCGCTTCGTAGCCGTCCATCTCCGGCATCATGATGTCCATCAGCACGAGGTCGATTTCCTCGTCTTCCTGCACCTTGGCCACGGCCTCGAGGCCGTTACGGGCGATTTCCACCACCGCGCCCTTCTGCTCCAGCGCGCTGCTCAGGGCGAAGATGTTGCGTACATCGTCGTCGACCAGGAGGATCTTGCGGCCCTCGAAGGCGCGGTCGCGGTTGCGCACGGTCTTGAGCATCTTCTGCCGCTCCAGCGGCATGTTCGCTTCGACCTTGTGCAGGAACAGGGTCACCTCGTCGAGCAACCGCTCCGGCGAGCGCGCACCCTTGATGATGATCGAGCGCGAGTACTTGAGCAGCTCGGTTTCCTCGTCGCGGGTCAGGCTGCGGCCGGTGTAGACGATCACCGGCGGGAAGGACTGGATATCCTCCTCGGCCATCCGCGCCAGCAGCTCGTTGCCGTCGATGTCCGGCAGCTTGAGGTCGATGATCATGCAGTCGAAGGTGTTGCGATGCAGTTCGTCGAGGGCCTCGGTGCCGCGCGCGACGGCGGTGATCTCGATGTCGTCGTCCTCGATCAGGCGGGTCACGCTTTCGCGCTGGAGGTCGTCGTCCTCCACCAGCAGGATGCGTTTGACCTTCTGCTCCAACTTGGCTTCCAGGCGCAGGAACACGTCCTTCATCTGCTCGCGCGACACCGGCTTGGTGGCATAGCCCACCGCGCCCATGTGCATCGCCGCTTCCTGGCGATCCTCGACGGAGACGATGTGCACCGGGATGTGCCGGGTATCGGGGTTCTCCTTGAGCCGCTCGAGCACGGTGAGCCCGGAATGATCGGGCAGGCGCATGTCAAGCAGGATGGCATCAGGCTGGAATTGCAGCGCCAGGTCGTAGCCGGCGTCGGCGGCATGCGCCACCAGGCAGTTGTACTTCAGCTCGTGGGCCAGATCGAAGAGGATCTTCGCGAACTGCGGTTCGTCCTCGATGATCAACACGCTGCGCCCTTCCCGGGTGAAGTCGTCGCGATCGTCGGGGAAGGTGAGCGCCGGCACCGGTGGCGGGGCGGGCTTGGCCAGCGGTTGCAGGGGCAGGCGGTCGGTGACGGGCGTACTGGCAACGCTCGGCTGCGGCGCGTTCGGCGAGTCTTCCGGGGCGCCCTGGTATTCGATCGGCAGCAGCAGGGTGAACGCGCTGCCCTTACCCTCCTCGCTCACTACGCTGACCGTGGCGCCCAGCATGCGCGCCAGCTCACGGGAGATCGAAAGGCCGAGACCGGTGCCGCCGTGGCGACGGTTGGTGGTGCCGTCGGCCTGGCGGAAGGCCTCGAAGATGATCTCCTGCTGCTCGGCGCGGATACCGATACCGCTGTCGATCACGTCGAATGCCACGTGTTCGTCGTCCTGCTTGCGAATGCGCAAGGTGACGGCGCCCTTGTCGGTGAACTTGAAGGCGTTCGACAGCAGGTTCTTGAGGATCTGCTCCAGGCGCTGCGAATCGGTGAACACGGAAGCCGGCACGCCTTCCTCGAACTGGATATGGAAATCCAGCTTCTTCTGCTCGGCCAGGGGCTGGAACAGGTTGCTGAGGTTCTCGCCGAGGCGGGCCAGCCCGGTCGGCTCGAGGTGCATGTCGAGCTTGCCGGCCTCGACCTTGGACAGGTCGAGGATATCGTTGATCAGGGTGAGCAGGTCGTTGCCGGCGGAGTAAATGGAGCTGGCGAACTTGACCTGCTCTTCGCTGAGATTGCCCTGGGCGTTGTCGGCGAGCAGCTTGGCCAGGATCAGCGAGCTGTTCAGCGGCGTGCGCAGCTCATGGGACATGTTGGCGAGGAATTCGGACTTGTAGCGGCTGGCGCGCTGCAGCTCTTCGGCACGCGTCTCCAGCAGCAGCTGGGCCTGGTGCAGGTCGCGGTTGCGCTCGTTGAGCTGGTCGCGGTGCTGCTCCAGCGCCTGGGCCTGGTCGGAAAGCTGTTCGTTGGTCTGCTCCAGCTCGGCCTGCTGGGCCTCCAGGCTGGCCTGGGATTCGCGCAGCGCGCAGGACTGTTCTTCCAGCTCCTCGTTGGCGCTGCGCAGCTCTTCCTGCTGGACCTGCAGCTCTTCGTTGAGCGACTGGGTGTCGGCCAGCGCGCGTTGCAGGCGCTGCCGGTAGTTGACGGCGGCCAGCGCCGAGCCGACGTTGCCGGCGAGCAGGGTGAGCAACTCGCTGTCCTTTTCCTCCAGCGGACGCAGGAAGCCCAGTTCGATCACGCCGTTGAGCTCGCCGCCGTCCTCCACCGGGAAGATCAGCACCGAGCGGGCGACGCTGTCGCCGAGGGACGAATTCACCCGCAGGTAATTCTCCGGCAGCGACTCGAGGGCCATCGGCTGACGATCCACCGCGACCTGGCCGACCAGACCCTCGCCGAATGCCAGCTCCTTCCTCTGTCTCGCCTGATCCTCGCTGAACGCATAGGCGGAGACGCGCTTCAGGCGCTTGTCATCGACCACGTAGAGCGCGCCGACGACCATGCCCAGGTAGCGGGCGAGGAAGCCCAGCGTGCTGTCGCCCAGCTGATTCATGCTCAACTGGCCGATCAGTTCCTCGGCGAGCAGCGTCTGCCCGGAGCGGAACCAGGCCTGCTGCTGCAGCTTCTCGGCGTGCGCCGCCTGGGTCGCCAGCACCTCGTCGTAGGTGCGCGACAGCTGCATCAGCTCGCGACGCCCCATGAAGGCGAGGAAACCGCTGATCAGCAGATTGAGCAGGATCACGCCGCCGACACCGAAGATCGTGACCTTCTGCGCCGTCTCGGTACGTTCCTGGCGCAACTGGCTCTCGGTCGCCAGGACGTCGCTGAAGTACACCCGGATGGAGTCGGTCAGGCGCTTGCCGGACAGGTCCTTGAGCTGCTGGATGTAAGAGTCGTCACCCTGCCGGCGCAGGCTGATCATGCGCGCGGAAAAATCCATCCACTGCTGCTGCAGCTGTTCGATCTTGACGATCCGGTTGACTTGCACCGGGTTGTCCGCGACCAGCTCCTTGAGCGGCGTGGACTTGCTGACGAATTCGTTGCGCGCCCGCTGATAGGGCTCGAGGAATATCTCGTCACCGGTGATGAGATAACCGCGCAGGCCGGTTTCCATGTCGATCACCAGCTTCAGCGTCTCGTTGGATTCGGCGATGACGCGGTCGGTGTGCTCGACCCAGCGGCTGACATCGAGGAGGTAGAAGATGATCGCGATGAAAAACAGCGAGCTGAGGATACCCATGCCGAGCGGCAGGGACACGTTGCGGCCGAGAATGCGGCGGAAGGCCTTCTCGTCGATGGGCGATGTTCTGTTCATTTCGCTTCCCTAGCAACTGAAATGGCACGGGAGTTCTGCGACTCCCTCTGACGCGAGGCCGGCATGGTAAACCAGCGCGCGCAACCGGACTATTCCGAATGCCGCACCGAATCAGCATTAGTCCGATGCCAGGCAGGGAAGGTTCAGTAAACGGAAATTTAAGACGATCTGCGTCACATCGCGGCAAAGCTCGTCGTTTTACCCGAAGCCGGCGCGTTGCGCGCCGGCGTCCGTGAACCGCCTCAGCGCCGCGCGATGACCCAGACGGCATGGATGATGCCGGGGATGTAGCCGAGCAGCGTGAGCAGGATGTTCAGCCAGAACGCCCCGCCAAAGCCGACCTGGAGGAAGACTCCGAGCGGCGGCAACAGGATGGCGATGATGATGCGGATAAGGTCCATTGCAGGTACTCCATGATGGGCGTTGGGCTTACCGGACAATCGACCCGAGGCGCCTGCGACGGTTCACTGCGGACTCCGCTTCGCTTCGCGCGGGCATAAAAAAACGCCCCGAAGGGCGTTCATTCGCGGCATCCGACACTCAGTTGAGCGTGCCTTCACCGGCCGACTGCATGCGCGACAGCTCTTGCGCGTACAGCGCATCGAAGTTCACCGGGGCCAGCATCAGCGCCGGGAACGAGCCACGGGTGACCAGGCTGTCCAGGGTCTCGCGGGCATACGGGAAGAGAATGTTCGGGCAGAACGCGCCGAGCGTGTGGCTCATCGAGCCAGCGTCCAGGTTCTTGATCAGGAAGATGCCGGCCTGCTGCACTTCGGCGATGAAGGCGGTCTCTTCACCGTTCTTCACGGTGACCGAGAGGGTCAGCACGACTTCGTGGAAGTCGCCTTCCAGCGGCTTCTGGCGGGTGTTGAGGTCCAGCGCGACGCTCGGCGTCCAGTCCTGGCGGAAGATTTCCGGGCTCTTCGGCGCTTCGAAGGAGAGGTCGCGCACATAGATGCGCTGCAGCGAGAATTGCGGGTTCTGAGCGTCCTGGGCGGCGCCGTTGGTGGTTTCTTCAGTCATGGCAGAGCCTTGTGAGTTACGACAGTGGAAATCAGCCCTTGAGCAAGGCGTCGAGTTTGCCGGCGCGCTCCAGAGCGAAGAGATCGTCGCAGCCACCCACGTGGGTGCTGCCGATCCATATCTGCGGTACCGAGGTGCGGCCGGCCTTGCGGGTCATCTCGGCACGCAGCGCGGCGTCGCGCTCCACGCCGATTTCCTCGAAGGCGACACCCTTGCGCTCGAGCAACTGCTTGGCGCGGATGCAGTACGGACACCAGGGCGTGGTGTAAATGACGATCTTCGACATATCACTTGACCAGGGGCAGGTTGTCTCCGCGCCAGCTGGAGATGCCGCCGGACAGCTTGACGGCGTTGAAGCCGAGCTTCTTCAGCTCGCTGCAGACGGTTCCGGAATGCTGGCCCATGGCGTCGACCACGATGAGGGTCTTGGACCTGTGCTTTTCCAGCTCGGCCACGCGGTTGACCACCTTGTCGTGGGGAATGTTCAGCGCATCGACCACGTGCCCGGTGTCGAACTCCTTCTTGACGCGAACGTCCAACACCACGCCCTCGCCACTGTTGACCAGCGAAGTCAGCTCGCGATTGCTCAGGCTGCGGCCGCCGCGGCGCGATTCGTTGAGGATCAGGGCGATCAGCAGCACGACGAACAGGCTGGCAAGCACGTAGTGGTTAGTGGCGAATTCAATCAGCTTGGCGAGCATCAATAGGTTCCAGGGCGGTAAAATGCCGGCCAGTATACACAGCACCCCGAGCCGGCCGAAACCTGCCGAACCGTGACGCGAAACCAAGCGGCCCCGTAGAATGCTGAGCCCGCCGTCACTGCCACGGCCGACGATTTTCGATGGCAACTGCCCAGCGCGGCCACCCCGCCGCAACGAATGGAAAATTTCAGGAAGCCTTTCATGAGCGCAACGCCCAAACCCCTGGTTCTGATCATCCTGGACGGCTTCGGTCACAGCGACAGCCCTGACTCCAACGCCGTGCTCGCCGCGCGCAAGCCGGTCCTCGACGGCCTGGTGGCGAGCCAGCCGAACGGCCTGATTTCCGGCAGCGGCATGGACGTCGGCCTGCCCGACGGACAGATGGGCAACTCCGAAGTCGGCCACATGAACCTGGGCGCCGGCCGCGTCGTGTATCAGGACTTCACCCGCGTGACCAAGGCGATCCGCGACGGCGACTTCTTCGAGAACCCGGCGATCTGCACCGCCGTGGACAAGGCCGTCGGCGCGGGCAAGGCCGTGCACATCCTCGGCCTGCTCTCCGACGGCGGCGTGCACAGCCACCAGGATCACCTGGTCGCCATGGCCGAGCTGGCCGCGCGTCGCGGCGCCGAGAAGATCTACCTGCACGCCTTCCTCGACGGCCGGGACACCCCGCCGCGCAGCGCCCAGGCCTCCATCGAACTGCTGGACGCCACCTTCGCGCGCCTGGGCAAGGGCCGCATCGCCACGCTGATCGGGCGCTATTTCGCGATGGACCGCGACAACCGCTGGGACCGCGTGCAGCAGGCCTACGACCTGATCGTCGACGGCAAGGCGCAGTTCACCGCCGACACCGCGGTCGCCGGCCTAGAGGCCGCCTACGCCCGCGAGGAGAGCGACGAATTCGTCAAGGCCACCGCCATCGGTGCCCCGGCGCCGGTGGAAGACGGCGACGCGGTGGTCTTCATGAACTTCCGCGCCGACCGCGCCCGCGAGCTCAGCCGCGTGTTCGTCGAGCCCGACTTCAAGGACTTCCCCCGTGCGCGCCAGCCGAAACTGGCCGGCTACGTGATGCTGACGCAGTACGCCGCCAGCATCGACGCGCCCAGCGCCTACAAGCCGGAAGCGCTGACCAACGTGCTCGGCGAATACCTGGCGAAGAACGGCAAGACCCAGCTGCGCATCGCCGAGACCGAGAAGTACGCCCACGTCACCTTCTTCTTCTCCGGCGGTCGCGAAGAACCCTACGAAGGTGAAGAGCGCATCCTGATCCCGTCGCCGAAAGTCGCCACCTACGACCTGCAACCAGAGATGAGCGCCCCCGAGGTCACCGACCGCATCGTCGAGGCCATCGAGAACCAGCGCTACGATGTCATCGTGGTCAACTACGCCAACGGCGACATGGTCGGCCATACCGGCGTGTTCGAAGCCGCAGTGAAAGCCGTGGAATGCCTCGACACCTGCGTCGGCCGCATCGCCGCGGCGCTGGACAAGGTCGGCGGCGAAGCGCTGATCACCGCCGACCACGGCAACGTCGAGCAAATGAAGGACGAAGGCACCGGCCAGGCGCACACCGCGCATACCTGCGAGCCGGTGCCCTTCATCTATGTCGGCAAGCGCAAGCTGCACATCCGCGAAGGCGGCGTGCTGGCCGACGTCGCGCCGACCATGCTGACGCTGATGGGCCTGCCGATTCCCAGGGAAATGACCGGCACCTCGATCGTCACGCTGGACTGATGCCGTCGCGGCCGGGCACCGCGCCTTTTCGCGGTGTCCGGCCCGCGGCTTGAACCAAGGCGTCCGCGCCGTCCTGGCACCTGCTCACGATCTCGCGAGCTGGAGCGTTACAAGGGCAAGGCGCCCCGCAAAAACACGTGAGGAAGCGGAGTTACGAGTGGTAAATGAGCATCCGAACTTGTTTTTGACGCAGTAACGCCAACGTACAGCAGATCGTGAACAGGTTCTTAGGCATACTAACCTCCACTTCTATCCCGGTATCGCTGCACTCCATGCTCCGCATCCTGACCCTCTTGCTTGCCACCCTGTTGCTGAGCCCGGCGTTCGCCGACCAGCGCGCCGAAACCCAGCAACAGCTGGAGGCGGCGCGCAAGGACGTCGCCGAGCTGAAAAAGCTATTGGAGAAAGTGCAGCAGGAAAAAAGCGGCGTGCAGAAGCAACTGCGCAGCACCGAGACCGAGATGGGCGACCTGGAAAAGCAGGTCCGGCAGCTCGAAGAGGAGATGCGCAAGAGCCAGGACGAGCTCAAGCGCCTCGACGAAGAGAAAAAAAAACTCCAGGGCGCACGCCTTGAGCAGCAACGCCTGATCGGCATCCAGGCCCGCGCCGCCTATCAGAGCGGGCGCCAGGAATACATCAAGCTGCTACTGAACCAGCAGAACCCGGAGAAATTCGCCCGTACCCTGACCTACTACGACTACCTCAGCCAGGCCCGTCTCGAACAGCTCACCGCGTTCAACGAGACGCTGCGCCAACTGGCCAACGTCGAGAGCGACATCGCCGCGCAGAACGCCCAGCTCAACGAACAGAAGGACGGCCTCGACAGCCGACGCGAGCGACTGGCGCAGGTCCGCAAGGAGCGCCAGGAAGCCCTGGCCAAGCTGAATCAGGAGTACTCGACCAAGGACCGCAGCCTCAAGGCCCGCGAGCAGGAGCAGGCCGAACTCGGCCAGGTGCTCAAGACCATCGAGGAAACTCTCGCCCGCCAGGCCCGTGAGGCCGAGCAGGCGCGTCAGCAGGCGCTCGCCGAGCAACGCCGCCAGGAAGCCCTGGCCCGCGAGCAGCCAAAGGGCGCGCCGAACAGAACGCCCAGCGCCCCGAGCGGGCCGCTGGTGTCCAGCGCCGGGGCCAACTACGGCGGCCCGTTCGGCAGTGCCCGTGGCAAGCTGCCCTGGCCGGTGGACGGACGCATCGTGGCCCGCTACGGCACTCCGCGCGGCGACGACGCCCGAACCAAGTGGGACGGCGTGCTGATCGGCGCAAGTGCCGGCAGCCAGGTCCGCGCGGTGCATGGCGGCCGCGTGGTGTACGCCGACTGGTTGCGTGGCGCCGGGCTTCTGGTCATTCTCGACCATGGCTCGGGCTATCTCAGCCTGTACGGCCACAACCAGAGTTTGCTGAAAAGTGCCGGCGATATCGTCAAGGCCGGCGAGCCGATCGCCACCGTCGGCACCAGCGGGGGCCAAGAAACCCCCGCGCTGTATTTCGCCATCCGCCAGCAGGGCCGCCCCAGCGACCCCACGCAATGGTGCCGCGCGCAGGGTTAGCGCGTTCATTACCTTGGAGTTCGACATGCTGCACGTGCGCCATCTGCTTCGCCCCACCTCGCTCGCCCTGGCCCTTTCGCTCATCGCGGGCAGTGGCGGCGCCTGGGCGCAACAGCCTCCGGCCTCGATGGCGCCGGCGCCGATGCCCGCCACGCCGGCCGCGCAAGCCAAGGCGCCGCTGCCGCTGGACGAGCTGCGAACCTTCGCCGAGGTGCTCGACCGCATCAAGGCGGCCTACGTCGAACCGGTGGACGACAAGACGCTGCTGGAAAACGCCATCAAGGGCATGCTCAGCAACCTCGATCCGCACTCCGCCTACCTCGATCCGCAGGAGTTCGAGGAACTGCAGGAAAGTACCAGCGGCGAATTCGGCGGCCTGGGCATCGAGGTCGGTGTCGAGGACGGCTTCATCAAGGTGGTCTCGCCGATCGACGACACTCCGGCGTCCAAGGCCGGCATCGAGGCCGGCGACCTGATCGTGAAGATCGACGGGCAGCCAACCAAGGGCCTGTCGATGATGGATGCCGTCGACAAGATGCGCGGCAAGCCGGGCAGCAAGATTTCCCTCACCCTGGTGCGTGGCGAAGGCGGCAAGCCGTTCGACGTCGAGCTGGCGCGCGCGGTGATCAAGGTGCAGAGCGTGAAGAGCCAGTTCCTCGAGAAGGGCTTCGGCTACGTGCGCATCACCCAGTTCCAGATCAACACCGGCGAGGAAGTCGGCAAGGCCCTGGCCAAGCTGCGCAAGGACAACAACGGCAAGCTCAAGGGCCTGGTCCTCGACCTGCGCAACAACCCCGGCGGCGTGCTGCAGTCGGCCGTCGAGGTGGCCGACCACTTCCTCACCGACGGCCTGATCGTCTACACCAAGGGGCGTATCGCCAACTCCGAGCTGCGCTTCTCCGCCGACCCGGCCGATGCCAGCGAAGGCGTGCCGCTGGTTGTGCTGATCAACGGTGGCAGCGCCTCGGCGGCCGAAATCGTCGCCGGCGCCCTGCAGGACCACAAACGCGGCGTGCTGATGGGCACCGACAGCTTCGGCAAGGGTTCGGTGCAGACCGTGCTGCCGCTGAACAACGACCGCGCGCTGAAGCTCACCACCGCGCTGTACTTCACCCCCAACGGCCGCTCGATCCAGGCCCAGGGCATCGTGCCCGACATCGAAGTCGCGCGCGCCAAGGTCACCCCGGAAGGCGACGGCGAGACCTTCAAGGAAGCCGATCTCGCCGGTCACCTGGGCAACGGCAACGGCGGCGCGGACAAGCCCAGCGGGCATCCGAGCAAAACCGAACCGCGCCTGCAGGACGACGACTACCAGCTGAACCAGGCGCTGAACCTGCTCAAGGGCCTGAACCTCACTCGCAGCAAGTAAGCCGGTGCGGGCCTGGCTGCTGCTCCTGCTGCTGGGCGTCTTCGGCCTGGCGCAGGCCGAGCAGGCGAACCCGCCGCCAGGCAAACGTCCGCGCCTGGCGCTGATCATCGACGACCTCGGGCAGAATCCGCCACGCGACCGCCGGGTGCTGGCCCTGCCCGGTCCGGTCGCGCTGTCCATCCTCCCCGACACCCCGCACGCACGCGAACTGGCGCTGGCCGCGCATCGGGCCGGCAAGACCGTGCTCTTGCACCTGCCGATGGACCCTGCCGGCGGGCCCTTCTCCTGGCATCCGCAGATGCCCCTGCAACAACTGCACGAGCGCCTCGACGCGGCGCTCGACGCCGTGCCCTACGCGCATGGCCTGAACAACCACATGGGCAGCCGGATGACCGCCGAAGCGGAGCCGATGGCCTGGCTGATGGGCGAGTTGCAGCGCCGCCACCTGATCTTCCTCGACAGCCGCACCAGCCCCGCCACCGTCGCCGCCGCCCAGGCACAGAAGATCGGCCTGGCGAGCCTGTCGCGCGACGTGTTTCTCGATGACGATCCGAACCCGCAGGCGGTCGCCCGGCAGTTGGCCGCCGGCATTCAGCTGGCTCGCAAGCAGGGCTCGGCGGTGCTCATCGGCCACCCTCACCCGGATACCCTCGCGGTACTCGAACGCGAGCTGCCGCGCCTGCGCGAACAGGGCATCGACTGGATCGGCATCGACCTGATGATCGCCGTGCGCGGCAACCGGGCGATGGCGGCGCATGGCAAGGGCGGGATCTATCGCTAGGCGGCGGCTCGGCGCGAAGAGCGCACGGGCGCGGTGGGATACGGGCGCGCATCGCCTGCGCGCCCGCGGCAACTACAGGTAGTTGTTCGTCGCGTCCTCGACGAAGCCTTCGGCGCGCATGGCGTCCAGGGCTTTCTGCAGTCGCTCGACCACCTCGTCCGGGGTGTCCTTGTTCAGCGCCAGGTACAGCTCGGCGTCGTTGAAGCGCAACACGGTCTGCAGCCCGGTGGCACCTTCCTGCTTGGCGATGTAGCGGCCGACCGGGTCGGTGGTGGCCCACAGGTCGATCTGCCCCTTGAGCAGCTTGCCGACGTTCTCCTGATCGCGCAGGGCGTTGATCGGCTTCATCCCCTGGCTTTCCAGGTGCTGGCTGACCGCGTCGTTCTTGTAGGCGCCGAGCTTGTACTTTTCGGCCTCCTTGAGGCTGGCGACCTTGATCGTGCTGCCAGGCGCCGAGAGCAGCACCCAGCCGGTCTTGGCCAGCGGACCGACCCACTTGAACAGCGGTTTGCGCTCGGGGGTATAGGTGGTCGAGAAGAGCCCGTAGTTGGGCTTGTCGAGGGTGAGGTTGTAGAGCCGATCCCAGGGGAAACGCAGGGTCAGGGTGTAGGCGATCCCGGCGCGCTTGAACATCTCCCGCACGATGTCGGCACTGATGCCGTCGATGCCGTCGTCGCGGGCGAAGTTCTTGTCGTCGATCGCCATGTTGAACGGCGGGAAGTTCTCGGTCAGCAGGACCACCTTGTAGTCGGCCGGCAGCTCGGCGCGTGCTGCCGAGGCCACCAGCAACAAGCTCAACGTCAACGTCCTTTGCAACGATTTCAGCATGTCAGCACTACTCCAGTGTCTGTCGCCGTGGCGTTTCATCTACATGAAGGCCAGGCATCGATTACAGGTAGCGACCCAGTATTTCGTCGACGAAACCCTCGGCCCGCATCCGCTCCAGCGTCGCTTGCAGTTTCTGCACCACCTCGTCCGGCACCTTTTTGTTGAGCGCCAGATAGAGCTGAGCGGTGTCGAAACGCAACACCGTTTTCAGCCCGCTGACACCTTCTTGCCTGGCCAGGTAGCGGCCGGCCGGATCGCCAGTGGCCCAGAGGTCGATCTGGCCTTTCTCCAGCTTCCTGGCGTTTTCCTGGTCGCGCAGCACGGTGATCGGCTGCAGGCCCTTTTCCGCCAGGCGCTCGGCGATCGCATCGCCCTTGTAGGCGCCGATCCGGTACTTCCCGGCCGCTTCCAGGCTGTCGACGCTGATCGGGCTATCGCCGCGCGCCAGCAGGACCCAGTCGTCCGGACCGATGGGGCCGACCCACTTGAACGCGTCCTCCCGCTCCGGCAGGCGGGCGGTGACGAACACGCCGTAGTTGGGCTTCTCCTGGGCGAGCTTGTAGATGCGCTCCCAGGGGAAGCGCAGCGTCATGCTGTAGCGGATATCGGCACGCTTGAACATTTCGCGAACGATGTCCACGGCGATGCCGTTGATATTGCTCTCATGGGCGAAATTCTTCCCGTTGATCGCCATGTTGTACGGCGGGAAGTTTTCCGTGAGCAGAACGACGCTGTAGTACTTGTCGATTTCGGCGCGCGCGGTGCCGGCGAACAGGAGCAAGGTGCCGAGCAGCGGCAGCAATACGCGTTTGAGCATGATCTCTCGCAGAACGATGGAGTGGATGAAGGATATCCGGAGCCAGGGCGCGCACGCTGATCGACGGCAAATCGGTGACGCGCGAAAGGCTCGGGCAACGCCCGGTGGCATCGCCCCCGGCGTAGGGGCGATGACGGAAACGTCAGCGTACGACGATACCGCGGCTGGCCAGGTAGGCCTTGGCTTCGGGAACGGTGTATTCGCCGAAGTGGAAGATGCTCGCGGCGAGCACTGCGGCGGCCTTGCCTTCGAGAATCCCGGCGGCGAGGTGCTCGAGATTGCCGACGCCGCCCGAGGCGATCACCGGAATCCCGACCGCCTCGCTGATGGCGCGGGTGACGCCGAGGTCGTAGCCGCTCTTCACGCCGTCCTGATCCATGCTGGTGAGCAGGATCTCGCCGGCGCCGAGGTCTTCCATCTTCCTGGCCCAGGCCACCGCGTCCAGGCCGGTCGGCTTGCGCCCGCCATGGGTGAAGATTTCCCAGCGCGGTGTTTCGCCGGGCGCCGAGACGCGCTTGGCGTCGATGGCGACCACGATGCACTGCGAGCCGAACCGCGAGGACGCCTCGCCGACGAACTCGGGGGTGAAGACCGCGGCTGTATTGATGGAGACCTTGTCCGCTCCGGCATTGAGCAGGTTGCGAATGTCCTGCACCGTTCTGACGCCGCCCCCGACGGTGAGCGGGATGAACACCTGACTGGCCATGCGTTCGACGGTGTGCAGCGTGGTGTCGCGGCCGTCGACGCTGGCGGTGATGTCGAGGAAGGTGATCTCGTCGGCGCCCTGCTCGTCGTAGCGGCGGGCGATTTCCACCGGATCGCCGGCGTCGCGGATGTTCTCGAACTGCACGCCCTTGACCACGCGACCGTTGTCGACGTCGAGGCAGGGGATGATGCGTTTAGCCAGTGCCATGGCGACTTCTCTCGTAGGGTGCGCCGTGCGCACCGGTAACCGTCAGCGGTTCGCGCAGCCCAGGCGGCCCGCGCGCCCTACCTCAACTATCTAGCCCTTGAAGCCGTCGCAGAAGGCCTGCGCCTCGGCCACGTCCAGCGTGCCTTCATAGATGGCGCGACCGGTGATGGCGCCAACGATGCCCGGCGAGCGCGCCAGCAGCAGCTTCTCGATATCGCCCAGGTTGTGGATGCCGCCGGAGGCGATCACCGGAATGCGGCTGGCCGCGGCCAGGGCGGCGGTAGCCTCGACGTTGCAGCCCTGCATCATGCCGTCCTTGGCGATGTCGGTGTAGACGATCGCGGCGACGCCGTCGGCCTCGAAGCGCTTCGCCAGGTCGACCACCTGCAAGGCGCTGACCTCCGCCCAGCCGTCGGTGGCGACGAAGCCATCCTTGGCGTCCAGGCCGACGATGATCCGGCCGGGGAAGGCGCGGCAGGCTTCGCCGACGAATTCCGGCTGCTTGACCGCCTTGGTGCCGATGATCACGTAGCTCACACCGGCCTTGATGTAGTGCTCGATGGTCTCCAGCGAACGGATGCCGCCGCCGATCTGGATCGGCAGGTGCGGGTAGCGCCGGGCGATCGCCGCGACCACTTCGCCGTTGACCGGCTGGCCCTCGAAGGCACCGTTGAGGTCGACCAGGTGGAGGCGCCGGCAGCCGGCCTCGACCCATTTCGCGGCCATGCTCACCGGATCGTCGGAGAACACCGTGGAGTCGTCCATACGGCCCTGGCGCAAGCGCACGCAGGCACCGTCCTTCAAGTCGATTGCGGGGATGATCAGCATGTTTGTTCCTTCTTCGAAGGCACGCCGGGCAAGCGCTTCGGCGCTGCGAACCCGGACGGCCCGGCAAGGGTAATCAGGGTTTCTCGAGCGCCCAGAGGTCGCTCTCGATGCTCTCGAAGCGGTCCTTGAGGTGCGCCTGCACGTCGAAGATCGCCTTGTTGTAGTAAAGCGGCGCCACCTCGCGGGCGAACAGATCGAGCACTTCCCGGGCTTCGAACGAACCCAGCTCCAGCTCGAAACGGTCCTCGAGAAAGCGCTTGAGCACCTCGACCGCGGCGCTTTCCTGGGCCGCGTCGAGTTGCAGGATCGGCGTTTTCGCCTTGCGTGCGGTGCTCACCAGCGGCCATCCCAGGCGGCGAAGTTCTGCAGCAATTGCAGGCCGTGGGTGTGGCTCTTCTCCGGGTGGAACTGCACGGCGAAGCGCGAGCCGTCGGCCAGTGCGGCGGCGAATTCCTTGCCGTAATAGCCGCGACCGACCACTTGGCGGGGGTTGCCGGCCTCGATGTAGTAGCTGTGCACGAAGTAGAAGCGGCCGTCGCCGGGGATGTTGTGCCACAGCGGGTGATCGACTTCCTGGCGCACCTGGTTCCAGCCCATGTGCGGCACCTTGAGTGCCTCGCCGTCTTCCTGCATGTCCTTGCCGAAGAAGCGCACCTGGCCGGGGAACAGGCCGATGCAGTCGACGCCGCCGTTCTCCTCGCTACGCTGCATCAGCGCCTGCATGCCCACGCAGATGCCGAGGAACGGGCGGTCGGCGCTGACTTCGCGGACCAGCTCGTCGAAGCCCAGGCGGCGAATCTCGGCCATGCAGTCGCGGATCGCGCCGACGCCGGGGAACACCACGCGGTCGGCCTCACGAATCACGCTGGCATCGCTGGTCACCTGGACGCGGCCGGCACCGACGTGCTCCAGCGCCTTGGCCACGGAGTGCAGGTTGCCCATGCCGTAGTCGATCACGGCGACCGTCTGCATCAGAGGATTCCCTTGGTCGAGGGCATCTGCCCGGCCATCCGCGGGTCCAGTTCCACGGCCATGCGCAGCGCACGGCCGAAGGCCTTGAACACCGTTTCGATCTGGTGATGGGTATTGGTGCCGCGCAGGTTGTCGATGTGCAGGCTGACCAGGGCGTGGTTGACGAAGCCCTGGAAGAATTCCTGGAACAGGTCGACATCGAAGCCGCCGACCACCGCGCGGGTGAACGGCACGTGCATCTGCAGGCCGGGACGCCCGGAGAAGTCGATTACCACGCGCGACAGCGCCTCGTCGAGGGGGACGTAGGAATGGCCG
This sequence comes from Pseudomonas sp. UBA6310, assembly GCF_002438225.1. NCBI lineage: Bacteria > Pseudomonadati > Pseudomonadota > Gammaproteobacteria > Pseudomonadales > Pseudomonadaceae > Pseudomonas > Pseudomonas sp. UBA6310. The sequence goes on from NZ_DJTK01000053.1 coordinate 72,110, forward strand.
TAGCGGGTCATGCCCTTCTTGTCGCCGACCGCCTGGGTGAAGGCCTGGCCGAGGGTGATGCCGACGTCTTCCACGGTGTGGTGGTCGTCGATGTGCAGGTCGCCCTTGCACTGGATGTCCAGGTCGATCAGGCCGTGCCGGGCGATCTGGTCGAGCATGTGCTCGAGGAAGGGCACGCCGATGTCGAAACGGGACTTGCCGCTGCCATCCAGGTTGATCGAGACCTTGATCTGGGTCTCCAGGGTATTGCGTTCGACAGATGCCGTACGTTCGGCCATCACCAGCTCCGCGAAATCTCAGGGCGAAAGGGGCGACATTATAGGCCGAACGCAGGGTAGGACGACAGGCCGCAGACGCGGGCGCGTCTGGGCGGAAACGGCGGAGCGCGGAAAAGCCGTTTGCGATTCCGCGGGGCGGAGCCGGTCAGGATCTGAGCGGCTCCGCGCGCACCTCTGGCGCGGCGTTACGGCACCGCGCCTTCACTGCCCGCCGGAGGACCGACGCGCAGCAGATCGTGGCACTCAGCCGAACAGCGCCGCGGTTTTCTGCAGGGTCACCCAGACACCCCAGGCCAGCGGGATACCGACCACCAGCCAGGCGACGATCACCAGCGGCAAGCTCGACGGGCTGGCCGACCAGGCCAGTTCGCTGACCGGCGCGGACTTCTCGCCGTGGGCGCGCTCGGCGGCCAGTTGCTCGGCGCTCATGAAGTACTTCGGATTTACCGGGCGCACCAGCAGGTTGCAGATGAATCCCAGCACCAGCAGGCCGGCGAGGATGTACAGCGTGATGTCGTAGGCGGCGGCACGCTCGACGCCGATCGACAGCTGGTACTCGCGGATGTAGTTGACCAGCACCGGGCCGAGCACGCCGGCGACGGCCCAGGCGGTCAGCAGACGACCGTGGATGGCGCCGACCATCTGCGTGCCGAACAGGTCGGCGAGGTAGGCCGGCACCGTGGCGAAACCGCCGCCGTACATCGACAGGATGATGCAGAACGCGCCGACGAACAGCGCGACGCTGCCGGCGTGGCCGGACCAGGGCACCGAGGCGTAGAGCACGAAGCCGAGGGCGAAGAAGATCGCGTAGGTCGCCTTGCGCCCCAGGTGATCGGAAATCGACGCCCAGAAGAAGCGCCCGCCGATGTTGAACAGGCTGAGCAGGCCGGTGAAGCCGGCGGCGATCGCGGCGATCTGCGCCAGTTGCCCGGCGTCGAGGTCGCCGAAGCTGCCGTCGACACCCAGCAGGCGTCCGCCGAAGACTTCCTGCAGCAGCGGCGAAGCCATGCCGAGGATGCCGATACCGGCCGAGACGTTGAGGCAGAGGACGGCCCAGACCAGCCAGAACTGCGGGGTCTTCCAGGCGACGCTGACGTGCACGTGGCCGTGGGTGATCATCGCGTTTTCGCTTTTCTTCGCCGGCGGCGTCCAGCCCTCGGGCTTCCAGCCGGTGGGCGGGACGCGGTACGACAGCGCGCCGCCGACCATGAACACGAAGTAGATCGCCGCCATGGCGACGAAGCTCTCCCACACACCGACGCTGGTCGGGGTGGCGAAGTGGCCCATCAGGTTGGCCGCCAGCGGCGCGCCGACCATGGCGCCGCCGCCGAAGCCCATGATGGCCATGCCGGTGGCCATGCCGCGCTTGTCCGGGAACCACTTGATCAGCGTCGACACCGGCGAGATGTAGCCGAGGCCGAGGCCGATACCGCCGATCACCCCGGAGCCCAGCCACATCAGCCAGATCTGGTGGGTGTAGATGCCGAGGGCGGAAATCAGCAGGCCGCCACACCAGCAGACCGCCGAGACCAGGCCGGCCTTGCGCGGGCCCGCGTGTTCCAGCCAGCCGCCCCAGATCGCCGCGGAGCAGCCGAGGAAGATGAAGAACAGCGTGTAGATCCAGCCGAGCATGGAAATCTTCCAGTCGCAGTCGGCGGCGAATACCTGGGCGAAGAAGCCCATTTCCGGAGCGCAGGCGACGGCGCTACCGATGCCTACCGCTTTCGACAGCGGCAACCAGAACACCGAAAAGCCGTAGGCCATACCGATGCAGAGATGGATCGCGAGGGCAGCTGGCGGGACCAGCCAGCGGTTGAAGCCAGGACGGGCGATGGTGCGTTCCTTGGAGAGAAACGCTGGCCCGGCCTTGCCAACCGGCAAGGGAGAACTGCTCATGGGTAATTCCTATAGTTGTATGTGCAAGCAAGGCAGGAACAAGCGCGCGGAATTTACCACGACGCATGCGACAACTCACCGCACCGGCCGGGAAAATCCAGCGCAACCGGAACTTTCGCCCCGCCAGGCAGACGCATGCAGGTGGGCAACGCGCCATCATCCGTGATTGCGACCGCTCGGCCCTCACCGAATCTCGGCGACCTCACCGGACGACCGACCCGAACAGCCCTTCATGCAGCGAACGCCATGGATAGCATCGATACCCTGATCATTGGCGCCGGCGCCCTCGGCCTGGCCTGCGCCGCCCGTCTCGCCAGCCCGCATCACAGCCTGCTCATCGTCGAGCGCGAAAAGCTCATCGGCAGCCACACCTCCAGCCGCAATTCGGAGGTGATCCACGCCGGCATCTACTACGAACCGGGCTCGCTGAAGGCCGAACTCTGCCTGGAAGGCCGCGAGCGGCTGTACGCCTGGTGCGCCGAGCGCGACGTGCCGCACCGGCGAATCGGCAAGCTGCTGGTCGCCGTGGAGGACGCCGAACGCGCCAAGCTGGAGAAACTCGCGGCGAACGCCGAGGCCTGTGGCGTCGGCGACCTGCGCGAGATCGGCCAGGCGCGGCTGGCGGAGATGGAGCCGGCAGTGCGCGGCGTCGCCGCGCTGCTCTCGCCGAGCACCGGGATCATCGACAGCCACCTGTACATGCACTCCCTGCTGACCGCCGCGGAGCAGCAGGACGCACAACTGGTGCTCGATACCCGCGTCGACAACCTGCACCACGACGGCGACGGCTGGATCGCCAGCGGCGTCAGCGGCGGCGAGCCGTTCCAGATAAAGGCGCAGCGCGTGGTCAACGCCGGCGGCCTGTTCGCGCAGGGCCTCGCCGCCCAGACCGACGGCCTCGGCGCTGCGCAGATCCCGGCCCTGCACATGTGCCAGGGGCGCTATTTCACCTACGCCGGACGCTCGCCGTTCCAGCACCTCATCTACCCGATGCCGGAAGCCAACACCGCCGGCCTCGGCGTGCACGCCACCCTCGACCTCGGCGGGCAGCTGCGCTTCGGCCCGGACGTGCGCTATCTCGACACCCTCGACTATGGGGTCGACGAAGCCCTGCGCGAACCCTTCGCCACGGCGATCGGCCGCTACTTCCCCGGCCTCGACGCCAGCCGCCTGAATCCGGGCTACAGCGGCATCCGGCCGAAACTCTCCGGCCCCGGCGAGGCGGCCGCCGACTTCGTCATCCAGACGCCCGCGCAACACGGCCAACCGGGGCTGGTGAACCTCTTCGGCATCGAATCGCCGGGGCTGACCGCCAGCCTGGCGATCGCCGAACGGGTCGCCGCAGCGCTCTGAACGGTCGCGTTATACTGCAGGCCCTCCATGCGTGCGGCTGTTTTGCCGCACGCCTCTTCACCCCGACTACAAGGACTCGTCCATGAAAGCCCTCGGCAAAATCCTGGGTCTGGTCTTCCTCGGACTTCTGCTGCTCCTGGTCGCCCTCGGTTTCGCGTTGACCCACCTGTTCGACCCGAACGACTACAAGGACGAGATCCGCAAGATCGCCCACGACAAGGCCAACCTCGAGCTGACCCTCAACGGCGACATCGGCTGGAGCCTGTTCCCCTGGCTCGGCATCGAACTCCACGAGGCCACGCTGGCCAGTGCCGCGACGCCGAACGAGCCGTTCGCCGACCTGCGCATGCTCGGGCTGTCCGTGCGCGTGCTGCCACTGCTGCGCAAACAGGTGCAGATGAGCGACATCCGCGTCGAAGGGCTCAATTTGACCCTGAAACGCGATGCCCAGGGCAACGGCAACTGGGAACAGGTCGGCCACCCGGCGCCCCAGGCCAGCGGCGAGGCGACGACCTCCGCGCCCTCCTCCGACGCCGCCGAGCAGCGCGCCGAGGCGCCCGCCGAGCCGCTGAAGCTCGACATCGACAGCCTCAGCGTGAAGGACGCCCGCGTCGCCTATCGCGACGAGCGCAACGGTCGCGAGTTCAACGCCGAGAGCATCGAGCTGAGCACCGGTGCGATTCGCGAAGGCAGCGACATCCCGATCACACTCAGCGCCTTCTTCGGCAGCAACCAGCCGGTGATGCGCGCGCGCACCGAACTGCAGGCCGACCTGCGCTTCGACCGCGCGCTCAAGCGCTACCAGCTGGGCAACGCGCGCCTGTCCGGCGAGGCGTCCGGCGAGCCGCTGCAAGGCAAGACCCTTGCCTTCAGCGCGCAGGGCGAACTGCTCGCCGACCTCGCCGCGCAAATCGCCGAATGGAACAGCCTCAAGCTGACCGCCAATGGCCTGCGCGGCATCGGCGACCTCAAGGTGCGTGACCTGGAATCCGAGCCCAAGCTCAGCGGCGGCCTGTCCATCGCCGAGTTCAACCTCAGGGAATTCCTCGAAGGCATCGGCCAGCGACTGCCGCCCATGGCCGATGCCGGCGCGCTGAGCAAAGCCGAGCTGGCCACCCGCCTGACTGCCACCGAGAACAGCATCGCGCTGGACGACCTCACGCTGAAACTCGACGGCGGCACCTTCAACGGTTCGATCGCCGTGACCGACCTGGCCAAACGGGCCTTGCAGGTGCAGCTCAAGGGCGACCGCCTGGACCTCGACCGCTACCTGCCGCCCACTTCGAAGGACAGCAAGGCCGCCAGTGCCGCGCGCCAGTCGGAAGTCGACGGCAGCATCGCCGCCGCCGGCCGCGGCACCAGCGAGCTGCCGGAGAAACCGTCGCAGCAGGCCTGGAGCGCCGAACCGGCGCTGCCGCTCGACCCGCTGCGCAAGATCGATGCGAAGGTCGATCTCGACCTGGGCCTGCTGACCCTGGACAAGCTGCCGATCGCCAATGCCTCGCTCCGGGGCAATGCCAAGGACGGGCTGCTCGCCGTCGAGGAACTGCGCGGCGACCTGCATGACGGCCGTTTCGACGCCAAGGGCCGGATCGACGCGCGCCAGCCGGAAGTGCAACTCGCCCTGACCAGCCACATCGCGCGCGTGCCGGTGGAGAAAATTCTCCAGCGCAAGGGCGAGGCGACGCCGATCAAGGGCCTGCTCGACCTGAACGCCGACCTGCGCACCCGCGGCAACAGTCAGAAGGCCTGGATCGAAGGGCTGAACGGCACGGCCAACTTCAGCCTCAACGACGGCGTACTGGTCGATGCCAACCTCGAACAGCAACTCTGCATGGCCATCGCCACGCTCAACCGCAAATCGCTCTCCAGCGAGCCGCGCGGGCGAAACACGCCGTTCGAGCAACTCCAGGGCAGCCTGACCTTCCGCGACGGCGTGGCCAGCAACCCGGACCTCAAGGCGCGCATTCCCGGCCTGCGGGTCAACGGCGACGGCGACCTCGACCTGCGCGTGCTGGGCATGGACTACCGCGTCGGCATCGTCATCGAAGGCGACAAGGGCGAAATGCCCGACCCGGCCTGCCAGGTCAATGCGCGCTATGCCGACATCGCCTGGCCGCTGCGCTGCCGAGGCCCGCTGGAACTGGGCGCCAAGGCCTGCCGTCTGGACAAGGACGGGATGGGCAAGGTCGCTGCGCAACTGGCCGGCGACAAGCTCAACCAGAAGATCGAGGAGAAGCTCGGCGACAAGGTCAGCCCGGAACTCAAGGACGCGCTCAAGGGGCTGTTCAAGCGATGAGCCCCGAGCAGTTCTCCGCGGCGGTGCTCGACTGGTACGACCGCCACGGCCGCAAGGACCTGCCCTGGCAGCAGGGCATAACGCCCTACCGCGTGTGGGTGTCCGAGATCATGCTGCAGCAGACCCAGGTCGCCACCGTGCTGGAGTACTTCGGCCGCTTCATGCAGGTGCTGCCCAACGTGCAAGCGCTGGCCGAGGCGCCGGAGGACGAAGTGCTGCACCTGTGGACCGGCCTGGGCTACTACAGCCGCGCGCGCAACCTGCACCGCACGGCGAAGATCGTCGTCGAGCAGCATGGCGGCGAATTTCCGCGTGACGTGCTCGCGCTGGCCGAGCTGCCCGGCATCGGCCTGTCCACCGCCGGCGCCATCGCCAGCCTGAGCATGGGCCTGCGCGCACCGATTCTCGATGGCAACGTCAAGCGGGTACTGGCGCGCTACACCGCGCAGAGCGGTTACCCCGGCGAACCCAAGGTCGCCCGCCAGCTGTGGAGCGCCGCCGAGCGCTTCACTCCGCAGCAACGCGTCGGCAACTACACCCAGGCGATGATGGACCTCGGCGCCACGCTCTGTACGCGCAGCAAGCCGAGTTGCCTGCTCTGCCCAATGCGCGCCGGCTGCCGCGCGCACCTGCTCGGCCGCGAGACCGACTTCCCGACGCCGAAGCCGCGCAAGGAGCTGCCGCAGAAGCGCACGCTGATGCCACTGCTGAGCAACCGCGAGGGCGCCATCCTGCTTTACCGGCGCCCTGCCAGCGGCCTCTGGGGCGGCCTCTGGAGCCTGCCCGAACTGGACGATCTGCAGGCGCTCGAAGCCCTCGCCGCGCGGCATTTCCTGCAGCTGGGCGAACGTCGCGAGCTGCCCGGGCTGACCCACACCTTCAGCCATTTCCGCCTGGCCATCGAACCCTGGCTAGTGGAAGTCAGCAGCATGCCCCACGTCGTGGCCGAGGCCGACTGGCTCTGGTATAACCTCGCCACCCCTCCGCGCCTGGGCCTCGCCGCCCCGGTCAAGAAACTGCTGAAACGCGCCGCCGACGAGCTGAACGCAGGAGAAAGCCCATGACCCGCACCGTGATCTGCCGTAAGTACAAACAGGAACTGCCCGCCCTCGACCGTCCGCCGTACCCCGGCGCCAAGGGCGAAGAGCTGTTCAACAACGTCTCGAAGAAGGCCTGGGACGAGTGGCAGGCGCACCAGACCATGCTGATCAACGAGCGCCGGCTGAACATGATGAACGTCGAGGATCGCAAGTTCCTGCAGGCCGAGATGGACAAGTTCCTCTCCGGCGAGGACTACGCCCAGGCCGAAGGCTACGTGCCGCCCAGCGCCTGAGCGAAAACGTAAGCGCCCGTTCTGATTAAATATTTTTCTTCACCTCGCTTGACAGGGCAAAGCCAAATCCGTTTAATTGCGCCCCGTTGCCCAGGTAGCTCAGTCGGTAGAGCAGGGGATTGAAAATCCCCGTGTCGGCGGTTCGATTCCGTCCCTGGGCACCACCTTCCAGTTTCAGGCGGTGCTTGAATCAACTGAAACCATAAAGAACCGGCCCCAGGGCCGGTTTTTTATTGCCTGCATTTTGGGCTAGGGCAAATCCGATGAACGCGCCCGCTTTCGAAGCGAACTCCCCATTTCCAATGTGCCATTATTGGCGCCCAGAGAGCGCCGCCCTTCACATCACGGAACCCCTGCCGGCGGGAACGGCTCTATCACAGGCAACGTGGAGGTTTTTCATGCGTGTGGCATTGATGGTCGCTGGCTTCAGCTCATGCGCGGCGCTCGCGGAAGCGGGTGACGCTCAGAGCTTTCGCGAACTGACCCGCAAGTCCTGGGTCGAGTGCTCGTGGCGGGCCGATGCCTCCAGCATGCCGTTCGCCGGGACCGCCGCCCTCATCCGCACCCGCGACTGCGTGGAGCTCGCGACCCTCCAGGCCGAGCGGGACTATCGGACCGTCTCCGGCAGCCTGCAGTCGACCCTGAGGCCCTACTATTCGGCATGGCGGGCAGGGATCGGGGCCCTGACGCAAGTACCATACGCGTCGCGGACAGTCGCCGAGCGCTCGATCGGCGAGTCGTCGAAACGCCTCGACGAGGCCTGGGCCGCTACCGAGACCGCGCTGCAGAATCCCAGCCTCGGGTCCGAGGACCTGGCTGTGACCGAAGTTGGCGCCGAAACACCCGCCGATACCCAAACAGCCGAAAATCTCTGAACGCTACCAGGCGCGCTGGCGCACGACGGCAGCGCGACTACACCCATGGGAAGAACTCACCTCGTCCCCGCCCAAAATGCAGCAGCGTGGCGAAAAGTAGCGCACCAACAGAGGGCGCAGTGTTGTTCGGCGCTTTTCCACCCCAGCCCATTTGAGCCCAACCGCCGGCGAAAGGCATTGAAAATGCGACAGCATGTTTGCTTATCGCGACAGTCAACTTCATTGATGCGACAAGCGCGACAGCGTCCAGATTGGATCAAAGGTTGCAAGCTTGGCTGTCATCTCACCCCATGCTAGCTTGCACCCGACCACGAAGAGGACCCCCCATGGCCGAGGCCGCGCCCGCGCTTGAAGTACGCAATCTGCATAAACGCTACGGCGACCTCGAGGTGCTCAAGGGCATCTCCCTCACCGCCCGCGACGGGGATGTGATCTCGATCCTGGGCTCGTCTGGCTCCGGCAAATCGACCTTCCTGCGCTGCATCAACCTGCTGGAAAACCCGCATCAGGGCCAGATCATCGTTGCCGGCAAAGAGCTGAAGCTCAAGGAAGGCAAGAGCGGCGAGCTGGTTGCCGCCGACAACAAGCAGATCAACCGCATCCGCAGCGAGATCGGTTTCGTCTTCCAGAACTTCAATCTCTGGCCGCACATGAGCGTGCTGGACAACATCATCGAGGCGCCGCGCCGGGTGCTCGGACAGAGCAAGGCGGAAGCCATCGAAGTGGCCGAGGCGCTGCTGGCGAAGGTCGGCATCGGCGACAAACGCCACGTCTATCCGAACCAGCTTTCCGGCGGTCAGCAGCAGCGCGCGGCCATCGCACGCACGCTGGCGATGCAGCCGAAGGTGATTCTTTTCGATGAACCGACCTCGGCGCTCGATCCGGAGATGGTACAAGAAGTGCTTAATGTGATCCGCGCGCTGGCCGAAGAAGGTCGGACCATGCTGCTGGTTACCCACGAGATGAGCTTCGCCCGCCAGGTATCCAGCGAGGTGGTTTTTCTCCACCACGGTCTGGTCGAAGAGCAAGGATCGCCGCAGCAGGTCTTCGAAAACCCGCAATCGGCGCGCTGTAAACAATTCATGTCCAGCAATCGCTAACGGAGCTACGTCCCTCATGATGACTTACAAGAAGATGCTGCTGGCTGCTGCCGCCACTCTGGCGTTCGGCACCAGCGCTATCGCTGCCGACAAGCTGAAAATCGGAACCGAGGGTGCCTACCCACCCTTCAACCTGATCGATGCCAGTGGCCAGGTGGTCGGCTTCGACATCGACATCGCCCAGGCCCTCTGCGCGAAGATGAAGACCGAGTGCGAAGTCGTGACTTCCGACTGGGACGGCATCATCCCCGCACTGAACTCGAAGAAATTCGACTTCATCGCCGCTTCGATGTCGATCACCGACGAACGCAAGCAGGCCGTCGACTTCACCGACGCCTACTACACCAACAAGCTGCAATTCATCGCGCCGAAAGCCAGCACCCTGAAAACCGACAAGGCCAGCCTGAAAGGCAAGGTCATCGGCGCCCAGCGCGCGACCATCGCCGGTACCTGGCTCGAAGACAACATGGCCGACACCGTCGAAGTCAAACTCTACGACACCCAGGAAAACGCCTACCTCGACCTGGCTTCCGGCCGTGTCGATGGCGTGCTGGCCGACAAGTTCGTTAACTGGGAATGGCTGAAGAGCGCTGCCGGCAAGGACTTCGAGTTCAAGGGCGACCCGGTGTTCGACAACGACAAGATCGGCATGGCCGTACGCAAGAACGACCCGCTGCGCGAGAAGCTGAACGCCGCGCTCAAGGAAATCGTTGCCGACGGCACCTACAAGAAGATCAACGACAAGTACTTCCCGTTCAGCATCTACTGATCGGTCCGGACGGCGCGGCTTCCACCGCGCCGCTCCTCTGCCACGCTCTCTTGCATAGTTCCTTGCGATGACTTTCGACCTTTACGGATTCGGCCCGGCGCTGGCTGCCGGAACGCTGATGACCATCAAGCTGGCCCTGTCCGCCCTGTCCCTCGGACTGGTGCTCGGCCTGCTCGGCGCACTCGCCAAGACTTCCCCATACAAGCCGTTGCGATGGCTTGGCGGCAGCTACTCGACCCTGGTTCGCGGCGTTCCCGAACTGCTCTGGGTCTTCCTCATCTATTTCGGCACCGTCGGCCTGATGCACGCCATAGGCGAAATGCTAGGCCGGCCCAACCTCGAGCTGAGCGCCTTCGCTGCGGGCACCATCGCCCTGGGCATCTGCTTCGGCTCGTACGCCACCGAGGTATTCCGCGGCGCCATCCTGGCCATTCCCAAGGGCCACCGCGAAGCGGGCCTGGCCCTGGGCATGAGCAAGGCGCGCATCTTCTGGCGGCTGATCCTGCCGCAGATGTGGCGCATCGCGCTGCCCGGCCTGGGCAACCTGTTCATGATCCTGATGAAGGACACCGCGCTGGTCTCGGTGATCGGCCTGGAAGAAATCATGCGCCGCTCGCAGATCGCGGTGACGTCCAGCAAGGAGCCCTTCCTGTTCTACATGGTCGCGGCCTTCATCTACCTGGGCCTGACCATCCTCGCCATGATCGGCATGTACTTCCTCGAAAAACGCGCCTCGCGCGGCTTCATCAGGAGCGCGGCATGAACTGGGAAGTCATCATCAAATGGCTGCCGCGCCTGACCGACGGCGCGATCCTGACGCTCGAACTGGTCGCCTTCTCGGTGATCGCCGGGTTGATCCTCGCCTTGCCGATCGGCATCGCCCGCGCATCGCGGCACTGGTACGTGCGCGCGATTCCGTTCAGCTACATCTTCTTCTTCCGCGGCACGCCGCTGCTGGTGCAGCTGTTCCTCGTCTACTACGGCGCCGCGCAGTTCGACGCCGTTCGCCAGAGCGCGCTCTGGCCGTACCTGCGTGATCCCTACTGGTGCGCGGTGCTGACCATGACCATGCACACCGCGGCCTACATCGCGGAGATCCTGCGCGGGGCGATCCAGTCCGTGCCGCCCGGCGAGATCGAAGCCGCCCGCGCGCTCGGCATGTCGCGCGCGCAGTCGATGCTGCACATCATCCTGCCGCGCGCGGTGCGCATCGGCCTGCCGGCCTACAGCAACGAAGTGATCCTGATGCTCAAGGCCAGCGCCCTGGCGAGCACCATCACCCTGCTGGAACTGACCGGCGTGGCGCGGACCATGAACGCCCGCACCTACCTGCCGGTGGAAGGCTTCTTCACCGCCGGGATCTACTACCTGGTGATCACCTTCGTGCTGATCAACGCGTTCAAGCTGCTCGAGCGCTGGCTGCGCGTGGACGCCTGCCAGGGCCGCTGAGCCCTGCCGCCCATGTCCCTCATCCCCGCAGCCGTCCTCGACGGCGCCGCATTGCTCGAGCGCTTCCAGGCGCTCGATGCCTTCCTCGTCGAGCACCAGGCACTCTGGCGTCCCAAACCCTTCACCGAACGCCGGCTGCCCTGGGAAGACCAGCATCCGGCGCTGGCCAACTGGCTGCGCCGGCGCAGCCTCGATGACGCCGAAGCCGCGCATAACCAGCCCCACCACTTGCCGGCACCCGCGCCTTTCCCGGCTCTGGCGAAACGCTCGACGGCGCTCACCGAACTAGGCGAGTTTCCCACCGCGGAACTGACCGCGCGATCCCGCCTGGACGTCGACGTGCCGGGCCGCAAATGGCAACAGATCCACGCCTTCGCCAGCTGCCTGGGCTTCGACAGCGCGCCGCGCAGCTGGCTCGACTGGTGCGCCGGCAAAGGCCACCTCAGCCGCCTGCTGGCCAGCCAGGGCCAGCCGGTGTGCAGCCTGGAATGGGATGCGCAACTGGTGGATGCCGGCGAGCGTCTCAGCGCGCGCCTGCAACTGCCGGTCAGCCACCGCCATCAGGACGTAATGGCCGCCGACGTGCTCGCGCATCTGCGCGCGGACCAGGCGCCAGTCGCCCTGCACGCCTGCGGCGACCTGCACATCCGCCTGCTGCATCTGGCCAGCAGCGCCGGTTGCGGCCATATCGCCCTCGCGCCCTGCTGCTACAACCGGATCGCCGCCGAGCATTACCAGCCACTCAGCGTCGCAGCGGCCGGCTCGACGTTGCGCCTGTCGCTGGACGACCTGCGCATGCCCATGCAGGAAACCGTCACCGCCGGCGCCCGCGTGCGCCGGCAGCGCGACGAATCCATGGCCAGGCGCCTGGCGTTCGACCTGCTGCAGCGCGAGATACGCCAGCAGGACGAATACTTGCCGACGCCGTCGCTGCCACCGTCCTGGCTGAACAAGTCGCTCGCCGACTACTGCCGCGACCTCTGCGAACTCAAGGGCCTGCGCCTCGACCACACGCCCGACTGGCAGCGCCTCGAACGCTCCGCGTGGGAATGCCTGGCCCAGGTGCGCAACCTGGAACTGCTCCGCGCCCTGTTCCGCCGCCCGCTGGAGTGCTGGCTGGCGCTGGACCGCGCGCTGTTTCTCGAAGAACACGGCTACCGAACGCGCTTGGGCAGCTTCTGCCCACCCCAGCTCACACCGCGCAACCTGTTGATCCTGGCCGAAAAAAGGCACGCCTATTAGGTTTACAGCGGTGCGCCTGTCGCTATAATGGCGCCCCCAAATGCCGGTATAGCTCAGCTGGTAGAGCAACTGACTTGTAATCAGTAGGTCCCGGGTTCGACTCCTGGTGCCGGCACCATACATATGAAAGGCCTGCGAGAAATCGCAGGCCTTTTTTGTTGCCTGAATGGCCTTCGCGCGGGTTACAAGCAAGGCGTTGCCTGCTGGTCTGAAACGTGCCCATCACGGAGAGTCGGAGACTGGGCAGGGCCACTTAAGACTCGCATCGTCGGGTGAAAGCTCTGATCGTGTGGAGCAAGTTCTAGGACTGATAGACAATTCGAACTCACCTCAAACGCCTCATAAGGAACATGCATGCGTTACGTGATAGCCATCCTCGTCAGCGTACTTCTCTCTGCATGCGGTCACACGCGCATTGATTACATGCCAAGCGTGCGTGTAGGCGCCGATATCAAGCATTCAGCGTCTATCGTCGAGCAGGGTTTTTACGAGGACTACGGCAAGCAGAAGCCGGACTCCGCGATGGTGACCGAGGAGTTCATCGCCCTCTCCAATGGTTCGGTTACGAACGGAGTCAGCATCTCGCAAGCAGGGATTTACGGGCGTGCACTGGTGGGTCTTGGCTCGACGTACCTCACCACTCGCGAGATCAATCAGCGCATCTATTTCCGTTCCGTTGGCGATATCTGGGTCTACAAACATAACGGTCGCGAAAACCGCTATGCGGTGGTGATCAGGTCGACGGAGCAGACCACCGATAGGAGGGTTTTCTTTCGCTCCGAGGCGCGCGCGAAAGAGTTTGCCGATGCACTTGAGTACCTCAAGCAGACGCTCGGCAGGCCCGGTCAAGAGCGGGCTACCTCTGCCACCATCCCCACAGGCCCTGCCGAAAGCAGGCAGCAGAAACTCGACCAACTTACGCAGCAGAACCTCCCCTACGACGAGTACATGAAGCGCTATAAGGCGATCATGGCGGAGTAGCAACACATCCCGGTTCTCAACCAAGCAAGGAAGCTCCATGAACGATCTCCAGCGCGCAGCCGCAATCTGCCGGGCCACGACGCTCGCCGTCGCCTTTACCGCTCTATGCGCATGCTCAGTAATCGGCCCATACACGGCACATGAAAAAGAGCTGCTTTACAGGCCCGTCCCGAAAGACGCCGACCAGAAGTTGACGGAGTGCAACGTCCTGCGGGCGCACTACGACTGGTCCCTTTTCATCATCAAGCAGCGCGATGAAAACGGCTGGCAGGAAGGGCTATCTAAAGACGAAATTGTCTCGGACGCCTGGGCCGACTATCACAGAGCCAAACGGATCGGATGCAGCGGATGGTAGACCGACTGGAGGCCATTCCTTTTTCTTCACACGAGAACCCTTCACCTCACCGCCCAAACCCCTCAAAACACGTCCTCAGCGCCTCGATAAACAGCGCCACCTTGCGCGACTGCGCCGAGCGCAGGGGGTGGACGGCGTAGAAGGACACCGGGTCGGGCTCGAAGGCGTCGAGGACAGTGCGCAGGCGGCCCGTGGCGATGTGCGGTGCGACTTCCCACCAGGATTTCTGCGTCAGCCCCGCGCCGGCCAGTGCCCAGCTGATCGGTAGCTCGGAGTTGCTTGAAACCAGTGCGACTTCGATTCGCTCGGCCCGCGCATCGTCGCCGCGGCCGAAGCGCCATTCGGCGTGGAAATGCGCCTCCACCAGCGGCGCGATAGGACAGCGCCCGAGCGGGCCGGGCGTGGTCACCCGCAGCAGCCCGCCGGGCGGGCCACCAAGCTCCTGCAGTTCGGACTTCATCGAGGTGATCCTCGACGATGCGCGCCGCCCTCGGGCAGCGTCTGGCTGCGCGTGGTGCTGTGCAGCAGCCGGGTCTCCAGGCGCGCTTCGGGCGCACGGACGCGGTCGTTGACCACCGAGGTCGCCAGACCCAGATGGCGCGCGGCCGTCTTAGGGCGACAGCGTGCCGCTGCAGTCGATTTCCGTCGCCTATCGCAAGGCCTACACGGCGTTTCCTACGGCCAGGCGTTCGACAAGAACAGCACCAGCGAGCTGATCGCGGCGCACCTAGACGGCCCGGTGAATGGCGCCCTGAACACGGTTCCGGAAGTGCTCTTCATTGCCGGCGGGGTGACCCTGCGCAAGGCCGATCGCACGGTGATCGCCGTGTCGGGCGCCCCGGCGGCGACAAGGACGAAGCCTGCGCGCACCTACCAGGCCTCGTTCCAGTATGTCGCCCGCCCGAGCGGGTGCGCGCGCCTAGCCGCGCATCCGCAACTCGCCCGGTGCGGCCTCCTGCCCAAGGGACGCGAGGTATTCCTCGTAGAAACCCAGGGCGGCGAGGTTCTTATCCTTGGCCTCGATCATGATGTCGAAGCGCGGCAGGAAGCCCAGCGCGTAGGCGCTGGTCCAGCGATTCCACATCCGTAGGCTGTGGCCGTAGAGGTCGCGCCGGGGCATCACCTCCAGCAACGCGTCCATTTCCAGCTTGCGGTCGGCGTCGAAGCCCGCGTCCTGCAGGCGCTCCGTCGGCTGCGAGCAGTGCATGGTCGGGCGCACGCCGCGCCAGCTGTCGAGGATGCACGCGATGCGTGGGTCGTCCGGGGCGATGTAGTCGCCTTCATTGATCCAGCAGTGATGGATGTCCAGCACGACGGGGGCAAGGTCGGCCAGTTGCAGGCAGTCATCGACGCCGTAGGTCTTCTCCTCGTTCTCGAAGGTGATGCAGTGCCGCGCCACCGTCGACAACCGCGGCCAGACCGCGCGGATGCCCTCCCCGCCCAGGCGGCCGGCGATGTGCACGTTGCATTTGAAGTCCTGGAAGCGAACGCCGTAGCCCATCATGCGGATCATGTCGGCGTGGTACTCGAACTCGGCGAGGCTGTTTTCCACCACGCCCGGCTTGTCCGAGCCCAGCACGCAGTACTGGCCGGGATGGAAAGACAGACGAATGTCCGCCTGCCGCGCCAGCGCGCCGATGGCGGCGAAGCCTTCCTCGAGAACGCGCACGACGGCGGGGTCCCGGTAGAACGCCTGGCCGCGCGGATGGCTGTAGAACGGCAGCAGGTCGCTGCTCAGGCGCAACATGTGCAGGGTCGCGGGTAGCCCGGCGACGTAACCCAGCAAGCGCAGCTGCGCCTGGAGGTTGTGGGTGACGATGTCCAGCAGCTTGTCGCGGGCCACCTGCGGCGACACCCCGTCCATCCAGCGCAAGGTCGTGGTGCGCGGGTTGAAGCCCGCTTCGATCACCTTCAGCTCGGCGGGTGAAAGCTCGCGGACGGGATGTCGGAACTGGCAGGCGAAGCCGATTCGCGGGTGAGTCATGGCGAATCCGCGACGAGGTTCATGATCCGCGCGCCTTCTGTGCGGACGCGTTCTTGTGGCGCTCGGCGACCATCGGGTAGACCCGCTCGCCGGCGTAGGAGCCGTCGGCGTTGTAGATGGCCACCGAGGCGGTCTGGCCTTCGAGGAACCGCCCGACGATGCGCAGGATCTCCACCTTGCTGCCGGAGAACCGGCAGGCGCGTTCTTCGCCGTCGCGGACCAGTTCCCAGCCGTTGGCCGCGCGTCTTACCGAATAGCGATCCATGGTCGTCAACTCAGTACGGGGTTCGAGTGGGCGTATTCGGGGTACTCCCGCGCCTCCTCGAGGGTGTCGTCGCGGGTGAAGATCTTCACCGAAGCGGTCTTGCCGTCCAGGTAGGCCGGCAGCTCGGCGAGCATTTCTTCCTTGGTCAGGGTGCGCAGCACTGCGTCGTCGGAGCCTTCCGTGGCCATTTGCCAGCCCATGGGGGTCGGGGTGATGTGATAGGTGGTCATGGCGAGCCTCCGGGGGGGTTTATGAGTAGAACGTCCCGGCGCGCCACAGGTTTCGTTGCTGTCGCGCAACGCCGACGACAGGCCATCCGGCGTGGCATTTGCCAGGCATGCCGCGCTCCCGGACACTAGCCCGACCTGGGCGAGCGACCGCGAGCGCCCTCCCACCGGACCACGGAGCGCAGATGAGCAATGGCAAACAGGCAGCAACCCCGGACGCCCTCTGGGTGCAGATGTGCGAGGCCGCCGGCCTCGATCCGCAGAAGCGCCTGGACGCGCGCAACGCGATCCTCACCAGCCCGCAGGCGCAGGACTGCACGGTCTATCGCCCGGATCAGAACGACCTCGATGC